>DASZJY010000158.1:0-6675 GCA_035947635.1 Acidimicrobiales bacterium
GCAGCGGCAGGTCAGCCTGCGCGGCTGCTACGCCTACGGCACCGAGAACACCGGAGGGGGCGACGGCGACCCCGCAGGAAACGGCGCGGGGGCCCGGCGCCGCACGTTCGACCTGGCCTTCGACCTGGTCGGCGAGGCAGGTCTCGGCCGGTTGGTCTCCGTTTCGTACCCGCTCGACCGCTACCGTGACGCCATCGACCATGCCGCCAACGCCGGCCGCCGGGGCGCGCACAAAGTGGTCTTCGACCTCCGAGGAGAGAAGCGCCCTTGAGGGCTCCCACCCGCCGACCGCCCGCCGCCACGCTGAGCGAGCACCGAAGCGAAGCGGAGGAGCGCAGCGCTGGACGGATCATCGGTGCGCCATCGGAGATGGGGCGCCGATGACCGCCACGCGCCCCGGCTTCGTGCTCGAAGTCGACCGGTCGACGCCGCCGGTGCTGTTCCACGCCGGCGAGAGCTTCCACCTCGAGCGCCTCCCGATGGGCTCGCGGGTCATCTACCCGCCCGAGCCCCTGCCCGCCCTCGACGATCCCGATGGGGCCATCCGTCACGCCCTGCTCAACCCGGTGGGCGACACCGAGCCCCTCCCCGCCCTGCTCCGCCCGGGGATGCGCCTCACGGTCGCCTTCGACAACCAGGCGGTGCCGCTACCGAGGATGCGCCGGCCCGACAACCGGCAGCGGGTCATCGAGGCGGTGCTCGACATGGCGGCCCAGGCGGGCGTCGACGACGTGGTGCTCATCGTCGCCCACGGGCTGCACCGGCGCATGACCGAGTCGGAGCTCCGCCACGTCCTCGGCGACCGGGTCTACGACGCCTTCGCACCGAACCGCCTGCTCGTCCAGCACGACGCCGAGGACCACGACAACCTCGTGGTCGTCGGCAGCACGGCCGAGGGGGAGGACGTCGAGGTCAACAAGCGGGCGGCCACCAGCGACCTGCTCGTCTACGTCAACGTCAACCTGGTGGCCATGGACGGCGGCCACAAGAGCACCATGACCGGGCTGACGTCGTACCGGAGCCTCAAGGCCAACCACAACGTCCACGCCCTGCACCACAGCCGGTCGCTGATGGACCCCCAGAACTCCGCCCTGCACCACTCGTGCTGGCGCATGGGGCGAGTCTTGGCGGCCGAGGGGCCGAAGGTCTTCCAGATCGAGACCACCGTCAACACCGACACGTTTCCCTCCCAGTTCGCGTTCCTGCAGAAGCGGGAGTGGGAGTGGTCGGCGCGTGACCGGGCCTCCTACCTGGGCACGTCGAAGGGGCTCGACCGCATCCCGTCGGGCCTCGCCCACAAGATGTTCCACGGGATCCTCTCGCCACAGAAGATGACGGGCGTGCAGGCGGGCGAGGTGGAGGCGGTGCACGCCATCACCGTCGACAACGTCTACCGCCAGCACCTCGTCGCCGTCGAGGGCCAGACCGACGTGGTCACCATGGGACTCCCCTTCGTGGGCCCCTACAACGTCAACTCGGTGATGAACCCGCTGCTGGTGATGTGCCTTGGTCTCGGGTACTTCTTCAACATGTACCGGGGCAAGCCCCTCGTGCGGCCCGGCGGAGTGCTGATCATCAGCCACCCCACGCCGTGGGAGTTCCACCCCGTGCACCACCCGAGCTACATCGACTTCTTCGAGCAGGTGCTCCCGGAGACCACCGACCCCGCCGAGATCGAGGCCAAGTTCGAGGAGGACTTCGCCACCGACCCCTGGTACATCCACCTCTACCGCACGAGCTACGCCTACCACGGGGTGCACGCGTTCTACATGTGGTATTGGGGCGCCCACGCCCTGCAGTACCTGAACGGCAACGTGATCATCGTCGGAGGCAACGCCCGAGCGGTGCGGCGCATGGGCTTCAAGCCCGCCTCCACCCTCCGCGACGCCCTGGAGATGGCCGAGGACGTCGTCGGCCCCGAGCCGTCGATCACCCACTTCCACTGTCCGCCGATCATGGTGGCCGACGTCACCTGATGAGGCTCCGGGTGCGCCCGTCGTTCCCCGTGGGGCCGCCCACATGGCCGCGAGGGATCGAGCGGCTGCCGGTCGAGCGCACCAGCGGCGTCCACTACGAGACGGCGTGGTCGCGTCGGTACCCGGCCCGCCTGGCTCGGGCCCTCATCGTCGACGACGTGCTGCGGCCGCTCGTCCACCTCCTGGGGTCGCCCGAGGTGTCGGGCCTCGACCGCATCGCCGACCTAGACCCACCGGCGATCTTCGTCTGCAACCACCACAGCCACCTCGACACCGCCCTCCTCCTGACCTCGCTGCCCCCCCGCTTCCGCCACCGGGCCGTCGTCGGCGCCGCCGCCGACTACTTCTTCACCACGCCGTTCCGCAGCGCCCTCTCCGCCCTCTCCATCGGAGCCATCCCCATCGAGCGCCACCGCGTGAACCGCCGGTCGTCCGACCTGGCGGCCGAGCTCATAGACGACGGCTGGAGCCTCGTCGTCTTCCCCGAGGGCGGGCGGAGCCCCGACGGCTGGGCCCAGGAGTTCCGGGGTGGAGCGGCGTACCTGTCCGTCCGCAGCGGCCGGCCTGTCGTGCCTGTCTACGCCGAGGGCACCCGGCGGGTCATGAAGAAGGGCGACCGCTACCCCACGCCGGTCGGCCGGCCCTTCGCGCGCGGCTCGGGCGTGCACGTGGCCTTCGGCGGCCCGCTGCTCCCCGACGCCGGCGAGGACTCTCGCCGCTTCGCCATGCGGGTTGCGGCGGCGGTCGCCGCGGTGGGCGACGAGCGCAACACCGACTGGTGGAGCGCCCGCCGCCGGGCCGCTGCCGGCACCACGCCCTCGCTCGCGGGGCCCCCGGTCGCTGCGTGGCGGCGGGCGTGGGCCCTCCGGGAGGACGCCAGGAAGCAGGACCAGGCGCCGACCTGGCCCTGACCTCCGCCGGTACCCGAGGTAACATTCCGCCCGCGCAGCCTCCGGGGCAGGTGGCAGCGTCGCCCGTTCTTCGACGATGAAGCGCCCCGGCATCCCAGCCGCTCCCATCGTTCGAGGAACCCCTTGGAGACAACCCGCCCCGAGCTCGACTCCTGCGGCATCGGCTTCGTCGCCGACGCCCAGGGCCGGCCCTCGCGTGAGATCGTCGCCGCCGCCCTGACCGGGCTGGCGTGCGTGAAGCACCGGGGCGCCCTGGCTGCCGATGCCCGGTCGTCCGACGGGTCGGGGCTGCTGGTGCCGGTCCCCCCGGCCATCTTCGGGCGCAGCGTCGAGGGCACCCGCCACGGCGTGGCCATGCTGATGGTCCGGGGCGACGACCCCCGGGCCGCCTTCGGGGAGGCGGCCGCCGCCGAGGGCATCTCGGTCGTCGAATGGCGTACGCCCCCCACCGACGACGCCGTCCTCGGCGAGCTGGCCCTCTCCACCCGGCCGACGTTCCTCCAGGCCGTCCTCGCCCCCCCGGCCGAGGTCGGCGAGTCGGGCGCCGAGCGGGCCGCCTTCCGCCTGCGCCGGCGGATGCAGGGCTTCGCCGGCACCTACGTGGCGTCCTGCTCGTTCCGCACCGTGCTCTACAAGGGCCTGGTCGTCGCCGACGCCCTCGCCGACTTCTTCCTCGACCTGGCCGACGAGCGGTTCGAGGCGCCCTTCGCCATCTTCCACCAGCGGTTCTCCACCAATACCCTGCCGACATGGGAACGGGCCCAGCCGTTCCGGATGCTGTGCCACAACGGCGAGATCAACGCACTGGCCGGCAACATCAACCGCATGCGCGCCCGCGCCGTCCTCGGCACCGAGGCCGTGGGGCTGGGCCCCGAGGAGCTGTTCCACCCCGTCGTCGACCCGTCCGACTCCGACTCGGGCCAGCTCGACTCGGTGGTGGAGCTCCTCACCCGCGGTGGTCGCGACGTCCGCCACGCGGTGGCCATGACCGTCCCCGAGGCGTGGGAAGGCGAGCGCGACCTCGACCCCACGGTCCGCGGCTTCTACCGCTACCACGCCTCCCTCATGGAGCCGTGGGACGGGCCCGCCGGCATGGTCTTCACCGACGGCCTGGGCGTAGGGGCGGCCCTCGACCGCAACGGCTTGCGGCCCCTCCGCTACGCCATCTGCGACGACGGGATGGTGGTGTGCTGCTCGGAGGCGGGTGCCGTTGACGTCTCCGGCCGGGGCCTCGTGCGCCGCGGCCGCCTGGGCCCGGGCCAGATGCTGTTCGTGGACCCGGGCCGCGGCGTGCTCGACGACGCCGCGTGCAAGGAGCGGCTGGCGGCGGCTGCCCCCTGGGCGCGCTGGGCGGCCGACGGCCTGCGCGACCTGAGCCGGGGACGGCCCATCGTGCAGACTCCCGAGCCCGACGTCCTCGAGCGCCGCCAGGCCTTGTTCGGATACACCCGGGAAGAGCTCACCATGGTCGTCCGCCGCATGGCGAGCGACGCCAAGGAGCCCACCTACTCGATGGGCGACGACTCCCCCCTGCCTCACCTGGCCGGGCGGCCCCGACCGATCCACCACTACCTCAAGCAGCGCTTCGCCCAGGTCACCAACCCCCCCATCGACCACCTCCGCGAGCGCCTGGTGATGAGCCTGCGCACCACCCTCGGCCCCCGCCGGCCCATCCTGGTGACCGACGACCCTCGCGCTGCCGAGCTGCTCGTCCTCAAATCGTTCTTCGTCTACCCCTCGCTGGTCGTCGACCTGCTCAGCGGCGTCGGCTGCGACCCCTTCGGCTGCGCCCACCTCGACGCCACCTTCCCCGTCGCCGACGGGCCCGGCGGGCTGCGGACGGCCGTCGACCGCCTCTGCGACGAGGCCGAGCGGCTGGCCGCCGAGGGCACCGGCATCCTCGTGATCGACGACGGCAACGTGTCCGACCAGCGGGTCCCGGTGCCGGCTCTCATGGCCACCGGCGCCGTCCACCACCGCCTGGTCGCCCGCGGCCTGCGATCACACACAAGCCTCGTGGTGTCGGCCGACGACGCCCGCGACGTCCACTACATCGCCTGCCTCCTCGGGTACGGGGCGGACGCCATCTGCCCGGGCCTGGCCCTCGAGACGGTTGCCCACGAGGCCGACCGCAACGAGGACTCCGAGCTCTCGGGTCCGGAGGCCCAGAACCATCTCCAGTCGGCCATGGAGGACGGCGTCCTCAAGGTGATGTCCAAGATGGGGATCTCGACGGTCGACTCCTACCGGGGGGCGCAGATCTTCGAGATCGTCGGGCTCGGACCCGAGGTCGTCGACGTGTGCTTCGCCGGCACGCCGTCGGTCGTCGGGGGCATCGGCTGGGACGCGCTCGGCCGCGACGCCCTCGAGCGCCACTCCAACGCCCGCCTGGGCGAGGGCGGGTTCTACCGGTCGCTCAAGCGGGCGGGCGCCGAGTACCACACCCACAACGTCGACGTCACCAAGGCCCTCAACGAGATGAAGGCCGCCCACCTCCTCCAGGCCGCGGTGAAGCAGGGCAGTGACGAGACCTACGAGCGCTTCGCCGTGCTGGTCAACAACCGTCCTCCCACCGAGCTGCACGACCTGCTCGAGCTCGTCCCCGCCGGGCCGCCCGTCCCCCTCGAGGAGGTGGAGCCGGCACGCGCCATCACCCGCCGCTTCTCGACCGGCGCCATGTCCCACGGCGCCCTGTCGAGGGAGGCCCACGAGACCCTCGCCGAGGCCATGAACCTCATCGGAGGAGCGTCGAACTGCGGCGAGGGCGGTGAGGGCCGGGCCCGGTTCCTCACCCGCGGTCGGCCCACCGGCGACAAGAACAGCCGCATCAAGCAGATCGCCTCGGGCCGCTTCGGCGTGACGCCCGAGTACTGCGCCTTCGCCGACGAGCTCAACATCAAGATCGCCCAGGGCTCGAAGCCGGGCGAGGGCGGCCAGATCCCGGGGGCCAAGGTCTCCGACGAGATCGCCACCCTCCGCCACACCCAGCCGGGCATCGGGCTCATCTCACCCCCGCCGCACCACGACATCTACTCGATCGAAGACCTGGCCCAGCTGATCTTCGACCTCAAGCAGGTCAACCGGCTGGCGGAGGTGTCGGTGAAGCTGGTGGCCGAGGACGGCGTCGGCACCATCGCCGCCGGCGTGGCCAAGGCCCTCGCCGAGGTCGTCCACATCAGCGGCTGCAACGGCGGCACGGGCGCCTCGCCGCTCATGTCCATCAAGCACGCCGGCCTGCCCTGGGAGCTCGGCCTGGCCGACACCCAGGCCGCGCTCGTCGCCAACGGCCTGCGCGACCGGATCCGCGTGCGCATCGACGGCGGCCTGCTCACCGGGCGCGACATCCTCATGGGCGCCCTGCTGGGGGCCGACGAGTACTCCTTCGGCACCGCCGCCATGATCGCCGAGGGCTGCATCATGGCCAGGGCCTGTCACAAGGACACCTGCCCCACCGGCATCGCCACCCAACGTCCCCACCTGCGGGCCAAGTTCGCGGGCACACCCGAGGGGGTGGCCGCCTACATGCTGTTCATCGCCGAGGAGGTGCGGCAGGGCCTGGCCGCCCTCGGCTTGCGCACGCTCGACGAGGCCATCGGCCGGGTGGAGTGCCTCCGCCAGAAGCGCACCGGGGACCGGCGCGCCGACACCATGGACCTCTCGCCGCTCATCACCCCTCCCCCGGACCCGTTGGCACCTCGCCGGTTCGTGCGCCCGGTGGAGATCCAGAAGGCCCGCTCGTCACTCGGCGACCGGCTGGTCGCCGACGCCTACCTCGGCGTGTTCGAGGG
>DASZJY010000159.1:0-5784 GCA_035947635.1 Acidimicrobiales bacterium
GGTCGACGTCCACCCGGAAGCACGCCCGGGCGACGTCGAGGACCGCTCGGGCCACGCGCTCGCCGCCGGCGGGGTCCTCGGCGACGAACATCACGTCGACGTCGCTGGCGTAGTTGAGCTCCGAGCCGCCGAGCTTCCCCATGCCGACGACCGTCAGTCCCTCGGCACCGGCGATGGCGCACGCCCCGTCGAAGACGTCGCCTGCCATGGCCGCGAGGGCCCGGCCGACGTCGGGAAGGTCGTCGACGCCGGTGAGGTCGCGGGCGGCGATGCGCAGGAGCTCGAGGCGCTTCCAACGGCGGACCGCCTCCTTGGAGGCGTCGTCGCCCGAGGGCGGGGAGGTCCGGTCGTCGAGATCGGCCAGCACGTCGAGTGCAGCCGGCTCGGCGAGGCAGAGCTCGGTCAGCGAGCGGCTGGCTGCCAGCACGCTCACCAGCGCCGACCGCAGGGAGGCGTCCTCCTCCAGGCGCAGCTCCTCCTCGGGATGCGCCTCGGTCAGGCGGGCCAGCGCCACCTTGACCGCCGCCGGGTCGGCGGAGTGCTCGACGGTGGCATGCAGCCCGGGCCGGGTCATCGAACAAGTCAAGCAGCCGGTCGGACGGGGCGCCGGCCCGAGCCTCACCTACTGTCACGACGTGACCGAGCACGACGAGCGGGGCCGCCGGCACCCGCCTTTCGCCTGCCACGGGCAGGCGCCGGCGGTCCCTCGGGGCTCGCTGAGCGCAGGTCACGAGGAGCGACAGTGACCGGGGGTCTGCGGGGCATCGCCTCGCGGGTGCGCCGGGCGCGCATGACGAGTGACGAGCGGGCCCTGTTCGCCGAACCCTGGTACCACGACTTCAGCCCTCTCGGTCTCCCGACGCGGCAGCGAGGCGGGATCTTCCCGGACAACCAGGCAGCCAAGCAGGGCCCGATCTTCCGCCTGCTCGACGACGCCCTCGGACGCGCCGCCGTAAGACGGCCGGATCCGTCGGTGCTCGAGCTGTTCTGCGCCGACGGCTTCTACGGCCTGCGAGCTGCGCTGTGCGGGGCCCGCCGGGTGGTTGGCGTCGACACCGACGAGCGGGAGGTGGCCAAGGCCCGGCTGGCGGCCAAGCTGCTCGGCGTCACCGCCGCCGAGTTCCGCGTGGCCGACGTGTTCCTGACTCCCGACCCGGCTTGTGTCGCCATCTGCGCAGGCGGCCTCTATCACCTCACGGACCCCGCCCGCCTCCTCGACCAGCTCCGCGGCCAGGTGTCCGACGCCCTCGTCGTACAGACCGTGTACCACCTGGGCCGGACGGAGTCCGACTACTTCGAGGCCCCCGCGCCGGGATGGACCTGGGGATGCCGGTTCAGCTACGAGCACCTGCTCGCCATGGTGGCTGCGTGCGGGTGGCGCGTCGAGCACGCCGAGACCAACGAGCTACTCGGCAACGACCGCCCGGAGGACCGGGGCTCGGCCTACCTCCTCTGCACGCCCGGGTAGCCCGTTCCGGCACGCTGAGAGCGCGGATTCGGGCACTTTTGCTGACCCAATGCGCGAGGGGGCGGGGCGGGGAGGGTGGCCGTCGGTAGGCTCGTCGCCGTGGGACGGCTACGGGTCGCCGCGTGCCAGCTGAACCTGGTGGTGGGGGACCTCGACGGCAACGTCGACGCCATGCTGGCCGCGCTGGACAAGGCGGAGGCGGCGGGAGCCGACCTGGCGGTGTTCCCCGAGATGGCGGTCACCGGTTACCCGCCCGAGGACCTCCTGCTCAAGCCCGGGTTCGTCGCCGACAACCGGGCGGCCCTCGAGAAGCTCGCCGGGCGCACGGGGCGGTGCGCGGCGATCGTCGGCTTCATCGACGCCGGGCGCGACCTGTACAACGCCGCCGCCGTGTGTGCCCACGGGTCGGTGCAGGGCGTCTACCGCAAGCGCCTGCTGCCCAACTACTCGGTCTTCGACGAGCAGCGCTATTTCGCCCCCGGCCACGACGACCCCAGCCTGTTCCTGGTCGGCGGCGTCCGCGTCGGCGTCTCCATCTGCGAGGACGCCTGGGCGCCCACGGGGCCGGTCACCGAGCAGGCGGCCGGCGGCGCCGAGCTCATCGTCAACCTGAGCGCGTCGCCCTTCTACGCCGGGCGGTTGGAGGAGCGGGAGCGCATGCTCGCGACGCGGGCGGCCGACGCCTCCTGCACGCTCGTCTACGTCAACCTGGTCGGCGGGCAGGACGAGCTGGTCTTCGACGGCGCCTCCCTGGTGCTCGACGCCGACGGCGAGCTGGTGGCCCGGGCGCCGCAGTTCGCCGAAGACGTCCTGGTCGTCGACGTCGACGTGCGGCCCGTGTTCCGCAAGCGCCTCCTCGACCCCAGGGGTCGGGCGGTGGCGCCGCCCCTCGAGGCGGTGAGCGTCACCACCGAGCCCCGGAAGAACGACGAGCGGGCGTCCCCGAAGGTGGCCGAGCCCCTGACACCGGTGCGGGAGGTCTACGAGGCCCTCGTCACCGGCACCCGCGACTACGTCCAGAAGAACGGCTTCACCGACGTCGTCATCGGGCTCTCCGGCGGCATCGACTCGTCGCTGGTCGCCGCCATCGCCGTCGACGCCCTCGGCCCCGACCGGGTGCACGGGGTGGCCATGCCCTCCCGCTTCTCCAGCCAGGGATCGAACGACGACGCCGAGGCGCTGGCCGAGCACCTGGGCATCGAGTACCGGGTGATCCCCATCGAGCCGGCCCACGCCGCCATGCTCGAGATGCTCGCCGAGTCGTTCGAGGGCACCGAGGAGGGGCTGGCGGAGGAGAACATCCAGGCGCGGGCCCGCGGCAACGTCCTCATGGCTCTCTCCAACAAGTTCGGGTGGCTGCTGCTGGCGACGGGCAACAAGAGCGAGATGGCCGCCGGGTTCGCCACCCTCTACGGCGACATGGCCGGCGGCTTCGCCGTGATCAAGGACGTGCGCAAGACCCTCGTCTACGAGCTGTGCCGCGACCGCAACGAGCGGGCCGGCGACGACCCGCCCATCCCTGAGTCGGTGCTCGACAAGCCGCCCTCGGCCGAGCTCAGGGCCGACCAGCGCGACGACCAGTCGCTGCCGCCCTACGAGGAGCTCGACCCCATCCTCGAGGCGTACATCGAGGGGGACACCACCACCGCTGACCTGGCCCGCGCCGGCTA
Organism: Acidimicrobiales bacterium; assembly: GCA_035947635.1. Taxonomy (GTDB): domain Bacteria; phylum Actinomycetota; class Acidimicrobiia; order Acidimicrobiales; family AC-14; genus DASZJY01. The sequence continues at coordinate 3,139 of DASZJY010000159.1, forward strand.
TGACGAGGAGCTCGTCCGCCGGGTGGTGACCCTCGTCGACCGGGCCGAGTACAAGCGCCGCCAGGCCCCGCCCGGCGTGCGGGTGACTCCGAAGGCCTTCGGCAAGGACCGCCGGCTGCCCATCACCAACCGCTACCGCTGACCCTGGCTGCGCTTCTCACTCTCGAGGACGCCGCCCGGGTGGCCGGGCACGCGCGGTGGCTGGAAACGCGGCTGTTCGAGGTTCTGGGGGCCTGGGTGGCGGTCGAGGCCGATCCAGAGGTCAAGGCCCTCCTCGCCGCCCACAGCCTTCGCCACGCCTGGCATGCCGACGTCTGGCGTGACCGCCTCCCACGAGTGGCCCACCTGGACGCCGACGCCCTCACCGTCCCGGCCGGCGACGGGGTCGCCGAAGTCGTCGCCGTGCTGGAGGGCACGGCTGGCGCCGACCAGACGGTCGAGCGGTTGGCGGGGGTGGCCCGAGTGGTGCTCCCCCGGCTGGTGGCCGCCTACCGGGCCCGTCTGCAGGCCGCCCATCCCCTGGCCGACGGCCCCACGGCGAGATGGCTCGGGCTCGTGGTGGCCGACGAGGCCGCGGCGCTGGCCCAGGTCGACCGCCTCCTGCGGGCCCGCCTGGCTGTCGGCGAGGAGTTGGGGGCAGAGCACCGGGTGGCGGGCCTGCGGGGCCGGCTGGAGTCCCTGCTGCCCGCCGAACCGGGGTCAGGCGATCCGCTCACCGGGCTTGCTGCGTCCAGCCAAGCATGAAAGGATGTGAGAGGCAGCAGGCGGGGAGCGGGCTTGACCGTAGGGGTAGACTGGTCTCTGAGCGCTACAGCTGATCCGGCCTCGCCGGAATCCTCGCGTCCACCTGGACGTTTGATTAGTACGCCGTAGCACATCCCCTCGACAGAAGAGGAAAGAAGCATCTTGCCCAAGGAGCGAGTCGAGCGGGACGAGGAAGACCTCGTCCGGCTCTACCTCACCGATATCGGGCAGTACCCGCTGCTCACCAAGGACGACGAAGTGCGTCTGGCCAAGGCCATCGAGGCCGGTAACTCGGCGCGCGGCACGATGGAGTCCGACGGTTCCGGCCTGCCCCAGAGCAAGCGCCGGGAGCTGCGCCGCCTCGCCCAGGAGGGCGTGCTGGCCCAGCAGACCTTCGTGAAGTCCAACCTGCGACTGGTCGTCTCCATCGCCAAGAAGTACCAGGCCTCGGGCCTGCCCCTGCTCGACCTCATCCAGGAGGGCAACCTCGGCCTGATGCACGCAGTCGAGAAGTTCGACTGGCGCAAGGGCTTCAAGTTCTCCACCTACGCCACCTGGTGGATCCGCCAGGCCATCACCCGGGGCATCGCCAACACCGGCCGCACCATCCGCCTGCCCGTGCACGCCGGCGACACGCTGGCGCGCCTGCAGAAGGCCCGCGCCCGCCTCGAGCTGAAGCTGGGCCGGCCGGCCACGCTCTCGGAGCTGGCCGCCGAGGTGGAGATGCCGGAGGACAAGGTCACCGAGGCGCTCCGCTTCGCGGCCGAGCCCCTGTCGCTCTCCGAGCCCCTCCGGGAGGACGGCGACGCCGAGCTGGGTGACGTGGTCGAGGACCGCTCGGCCGAGTCGCCGTTCGAGGTGGCCGCCACCGCCCTCCTGCCCGAGGAGATCTCCAAGCTGCTTGGGCCCCTCGACGAGCGGGAGCGGGAGATCCTGCGTCTGCGCTTCGGTCTCGATCGGGGCGAGCCCCGCACGCTCGAGGAGGTCGGCGAGCACTTCAACCTCACCCGCGAGCGCATCCGCCAGATCGAGGCCCGGGCCATGTCGAAGCTCCGTCACCCGAGCAGCGACACCGGCGCCCGCGACCTCCTGGCTGTCTAGTTTCGGCCGTCCGGCAGACCCCCCCGCCTTCAAAGCGGGTGAGAGCGACAGGGCACCCCCGTCCGGCGGTCTAGGTTGGCGTACGGAGGTGTCCGGGCGCCTGGTGGGCCCCCCCGCCTTCAAAGCGGGTGGGACGGGTGACCCCCGTCCGGCGGGTTCGATTCCCGTCCACCTCCGCCACCGCTTCTTTGTCGAGTTGACCCCCGGTGAGGTGGTCAACTCGACACAGAACGGGCGGCCCCTTCCCACGTCGGTGCTCGAAAGCTAGGGTGATCGCATGAAGAAGCTGCTGATCCTCATCGTCCTGGTCGCGCTCGGTGTCGTGGCCGCCAAGAAGGTCCGCGCCGCCTAAGCAGCCTCCCGGCCCGTAGGGCCGGACCGGGCCTTGCGTCCCATCGCTCCGACCCTCTACGGTCGGGGTCACCCCTTCCCCCGAGCCTTGTGTCGTCGCGCCCGGGGGAGGTCTCCGTGCTCATCGCCTGCTGGTCGCCCAAGGGCGGCTGCGGCACCACCGTCGTCTCCGCTGCGCTGGCTCTCGTGCTGGCCGCCTCCGAAGGCCCGGCGCTCCTGGCCGACCTGGACGGCGACATTCCGGCCGTCCTGGGACTGCCCGACCCCACCGGGCCCGGCCTGACCCACTGGTTGCACGCCGGTCCCGACGTCCCCGACGACGCCTTGGCCCGCCTGGAGGTCGAGGTCCGACGCGACCTGCGCCTGCTCCCCGCCGGAGCCGACGGGCCGGCCGGGGGCGACGACCCCGCCCGCGCACAGGCCCTCGCCGTCGCCCTCGCCGCCGACCGG
>DASZJY010000160.1:0-10891 GCA_035947635.1 Acidimicrobiales bacterium
CCCTGCCGCACGTCGACTTCCTTCGACGGCGCCTCGCCGTCGAACAGCAGCTCGTGACGCTCGCCGGTCGGCCCCCTTACCTGGCGCCGCCGAAGACGGCGGCCAGCCGGCGCGCGATACCGCTTCCCACGGTCGTCAGCGAGGCACTGGCCTCACACCTTGAACGCTTCCCGGCCGGTGATGCCGGGCTCATCTTCACGACTGAGCGAGGCGAGCCAATCCGCCGTAACCGCTTCGGCGAAGTCTGGCGCCGAGCTGCCGACGCCGCCGGGCTCGCCGAAGGCGTCGGCTTCCACGCGCTCCGGCACTACTACGCGTCGCTGCTCATCCGCCACGGCGAGAGCGTCAAGGTGGTGCAGGAACGCCTCGGCCACGCCTCGGCCGCGGAAACGCTGGACACGTACTCGCACCTCTGGCCCGACTCAGAGGACCGCACCCGGGCCGCCGTCGACGCGGTGCTCGGGTCCCCCAACGTCACGGTGCCCACCAGGAACGCCCAGTGAGTCAGGAGTCCCAGACGGGACAGGTGACTCACACGGTCTCGCTGCGGCAGTGGTCGGAGGCGCTGGCGGGCGCCGGTCCGGGGTTCAGTCGGTCGAGCCTTGCACGGCTCCGCCAGACGAACCCCGACCAGTTCAAGGACCGACCAGTAATGGGTCGAGACGGAAAGGTCTATCCGGTCACCAGGAACGACGGCTACGTACGAGACCGTGCGGCCGTGGTGCTCTGGCTACGGAGCGGCGGCATGTCGACTCGGGCGATCGCTGCCAGACTCACCGAGCTTGGGCGCCCGACCTCTCAGTCCACCGTGTCTCGCATCCTTCGCGAGTGGGAGGTAGTCCCGGCAAAGACCAGTACGGTCCGATGTGCACCCGATGTGCACCAGGCCGAAGGCCGCTGACTCGTTCTCGCAGGTCAGCCGGGCTGTTGACGGTGAGTCAGCCTGTAGGCGGGGTTCTGTCCGCCGCCGGAGCGGCGGGGTGACCATCCATCTACGCGGCCTACCTGGGGACCGTGCCTCCGAAGAGGCACCGGGCGGGCCACCCGATCCCCTGTTCGGCCTTGCTCCAGGTGGGGTTTACCGAGCCGCCCGGGTCGCCCCGGGCGCTGGTGCGCTCTTGCCGCACCGTTTCACCCTTGCCTGTGCCGGGCTTGCCCGGCCATCGGCGGTCTGTTTTCTGTGGCACTTTCCTGCGGGTCGCCCCGACTGGCCGCTAGCCAGCACCCTGCCCTGTGGAGCCCCGACCTTCCTCAGCCGACGGTCCGCTTCCGGACCACCGGCCGCGGCCACCCGGCCGACTCACCGTCAATCTCCATTGTCCCACACGTGGTCGCCGGTGCCCCGGAGAACCCTCGCTGCTTCCGCCTCGGCCCGCGCGGCGCCGAGGAAGCGGTACACCCACTGCTTGGCCGACGGGCGGCTGTCGCAGAACACAACCGGGACGGTGGGACAGCGCACCTGCACCCGGGCGAGAAGGTCGGGCAGGAACCCGTCCTTGACCCGCGGGACCTCGAAGATGCCGCGGGTAACGGTCCTCCACGCCGACGGCGGCCCGCCAGAGGCTCGCGAGGTCGGAGAGCAGGTAGGTGATGCTCTCGTCGACGAGGACGTGGGCGAGATCGGCGAGCGACTTCCGCTCGAGGGCGGCCAACACCGCTCCGTCGAGCTCGACGGCGTCGTCGCCGGCCGGCAGCGCCCGGCGCTCGACCTCGACCTGCTGGTCGGCGAAGCGGTTAGCGTAGCGCTCGCGCGTGTCGACGACGCCGCGCCGCACCGGCCACCCCGAGGCGCGGCGGGAGGGGACACGGAGCCCGGGCCGAGCCTGGCGGTTGGTCCTCGCCGTCTGCCGGAAAGTGGCCTCCCGACCATTCCGCAGGCGGGTGAAGACGAGCTGCGACCGGTTCTCCCGCGGCCGGGCGAGGACCAGGTCGATGGCGGGGCCCCGGCGGAGGCACGAGCGCACGGCCACCTCGTCCACCACCTCGACGTCGTGGGGCCAGCCGTCGGCTCGGTGGCAGTAGACCTGGCGGTGCGGGGCCAGGTGTCGCGGGCCTTGAGCACGAGCGGCGCGGAGTCCTCCCCGTTCCCCAGGGGAAGGGAGATCAGGGAGGGGAGGCTCGAATCCGGCTCCGGGTGGCGGGCCACCTTGAAGCTCGCCGCCACGCTCCCAGTGTGGCCTCCCACCACCCTGGGGGAGAGGTACCTGTCGTGGCGTGCCGCCGCCTCAAGGTCGGAGGACGTAGACGCGCGACTCCCGGTCCGGCCCGGCGGCCAGGTCGGCCCAGGCGAATACGTCGACGCGATGGGCCCGGTGAAGTCCGCCTCCCCGGCGGTTCTCGCCGATCACCTCGGAGAAGGTCGCGGTGCGCAGGGTCTCGGCGTCGACGAGCAGTACCTGGTCGGTGCCCTGGGGGCTGAGCGTCGACACCAAGAGGGTCGACTCGTCGAACGTGAGGGTGACACCGGCGAACGCCGGCGCTCGGATGCCGACGATCCTCTCGGCCGCACCCCCGGTCACCCGGAAGAGGCCGCCTTCGCCGGTGCCCGACGTCCCCCGGTCGGTCACGTAGGCCACTCCGTCTCTGGTGACGGTGACGGCGTCGGGATCGGCGAGGGGCGCGCCCTTCAGGACCGGGGTCGCCGGCTGGCGGCCATCCAGCGGCAGCTTGAACACACCCGGCACCCCGTCGGCGGCATCGCGGCCCGTGAAGTACAGGACGTCCTCGTCACCTTCGCTCACCACCTCCACGCCGCGGGGGCCCATGCCTTGGGTGCCGTCGACGGGCGTCGTCGCCCCGTCTTCGGCGACGGGGACGGCTAGGACGGCTCCTTCCTCGCCCCTCAACGTCTCCAGCTCGGAGTCGGCGACGAGCACTCGGTCGCCGTCGGTGCTCACCGCAACCCCGACGGGCTTCGTGAACGGAGCGCCGGCGATCAGGGCTTCGGCCACGCCCCCGTCGGCCGGCACCCGGAAGACGCCGGGCCCCTTCGAGCTCGTGGCCGTGAAGTACACGACGCCACCGTCGCATCGGTGGCGCCGCGGAAATCGCCGCCCCGGGTGATCACCTCCACCTGGGTGATGACCCGGCTGCCGACCGACTGGTTCTCGGCCTCGTTCTGGCCACAGGCCGAGAGGAGGCCGGAGAGGAGCAGGGCGGCAAGGGTCACCGCCATGACGACGGGCACTCGCCGGCGGGTCTCTCGCCGACGAATCGGTGTCATGCCCGCCCTCCCCCGAGCCGGACTAGGCGAACTCGATGGCCGTCAGCTCGGGCACCCACCCGCGGGCCCGCCGGCAGGCTTCCCGCCAGCGCTCTCGAGCGGCGCCCGTGCGGGGCCGGGGCTCGACGACCCGCGACGGAGACCACGTGGCGGCGATCTCCTCCTCGTCGGCCCACGCGCCCACGGCCAGGCCGGCGAGGAACGCGGCCCCGAGGGTGGTGGCCTCGAGGACGGGTGACACCTCCACCGGGCGCTGGGCGGCGTCGGCCAGCGCCTGCAGGAAGACGGGGTTGGCCGTCATCCCCCCGTCGACCCGCAACGACCCGATGGCGACGTCACCGTCGGCCTCCACCGCTTCGAGAAGGTCCACGCCCCGGTGGGCGACGCCCTCGAGCACCGCCCGGACGATCTGGGGCCGGCCCGAGCCTCGGGTGAGCCCGAGCAGCGTCCCCCGGGCGCCGAAGTCCCACACCGGCGCCCCCAGCCCGAGGAGGGCGGGGACGAACCACACGCCGTCGCTGCTGTCACACTCCGCCGCCACCTCGGCCGACTCGGCGGCGCTCGACAGCAGCCCCAGGTCGTCCCGGAGCCACTCCACGGACTGGCCGGCTGTGAGCATGACCGCTTCGAGCCCCCAGGTGATCCGGCCACCTCGGCGCCATGCGGCGATGGGGAACGTGCCGTGCGGGCCCCGGCGGCCGAAAACGGGCCGGTCGGGCCCGACGCAGACGTCGAGCATCCCTCCCGTCCCGAAGGTGACCTTGGCCAGGCCGGACCGCGTGCAGCCCTGGCCCACGAGCGACGCCTGCTGGTCGCCGGCGATCCCGGCGATCGGGGGTGCCCCCGGCAGCGCGCGTGCCTCGCCGGCCACGCCCGAGGAGTCGACGAGCTCGGGCAGCGCCGTCTCGGGGATGCGCAGCGCCTCCAATGGCACGCGCGCCCACCCCGATCCGTCGAGCTCGAGGAGGCCGGTGAGCCCGGCGTTGGAGAGGTCGGTGACGTGGGCGGTGCTCTCCGAGAGCGTCCAGACCACCCAAGAGTCGACGGTGCCGAAACAGAGGTCGCGGGTGCGGTCGGGATCGGCCAGGTCGAGGAGGAAGGCGACCTTGGTGGCGGACTCGTTGGGAGCGAGGGGGACCCCCTGTTCCTTGAGCGAGAGGCACATGGCGGCGGTGCGCAGGTCCTGCCAGCCCACGCCCGGCCCCACCGGCTCGCCGGTCCTGCGGTCCCAGACGATCGTCGACGCCCGCTGGTTGGCGATGCCCACCGCCTCCACCGGGCCGGCGGCGTCGAGGGCCTCACGGGCGGTGCCCAGGACGGCGTCGGCCATGGCGACGGGGTCGAACTCCACGAACCCCGGTGCCGGCGTGCTCGGGAGGACAGGGCGGTGGTGGACGGCGGCGATGCGGGCGTCGGCCCCCACCACCGCGGCCCGCACGCCGCTGGTGCCCACGTCGACGACGAGGATGCTCATGAGCGCCGGCGTCGGGGGGACCGCTCGCCCGCGGTCGGCCGGGGGCGACCGGAGAGCAGCCCGCCGATTATCCCGAAGGTCGCGGCCATGAACGCGTTGAACAGCAGGGGGACGGGCTCCACGGACCGGCCCCGGGCCAACCGGATGATCGAGGCGACGAGGGCGATGGCGGCGTAGGCGGCCAGGGCGGCGGCGGCGCCGTTGGCGAAGGGGGCGTCGGGACGGTGCCGGGCCGCCCAGAGCCCGCCCAGGGTGAAGCCCAGCATGACCAGGCCGTAGAGGAGCAGCACGACGTTCGACTCGTCCCCGGGGTCGAGGATGACGCCGGCCGCCAGGGTCGGAACGGCAACAGCCAGCGCCACCGCGGTCCCGCCGGCGACGGCCCGGCCGTCGAGGAGGGCGAGCGTCCGTCTCATCGGTCGGCGAGCAGGCGCTCGTAGGGGGCCCGCAGACCGTCCCGCATCAGCGGCGCCAGGCGGTGACGATTCTTCACCAGGAGCCCGGCGGCGAGGACGAGGTAGACGACCGACACCGCCACCAGCTCGGCGCCGTGGGCCGACTTGGGCAGCACCGCACCCAGCACGAACTGGGCCCAGAAGAGCCCGAACAGCGCCCACGCCTCCCGCACCGACATCTTGAGGTTCGCCAGTATGGCCAGTGCGAACACCGACTGGGCGGCGGTCAGCAGGATCTCCTCGCGCTGGCGGGCGAGGATGGGCAGCCCGTCCAGGCTGCCCGAGGCGATGGCGAAGACGATGGGCAGCGTCCCCACCAGAAGGGTCCACTGGTTCACCTTCGACGACACGAGGGTGCCCAGGCCGTTGTCGGTGTTGAGGCGCCAGGCGTAGAGGCCGGCCACCAGCAGCTCGGGCGTCTCCGAGGCGAGCGGCGCCAGCCACTGGACGAGGAGGAACTCGCTGATCCCGGCGTCCTTCCCCGACTCCACGAGCGCCTCGGCGAAGGGCTCGGCGCACAGGAGGATGATCGCCCCGGCACCGAGGAACATGATGGCGACCGTCGCCCGGCGACGACCCTCGGGCAGCAACCCGATCGTCCCCGCCGGCCCGATGAGGTGGGGTTCCTCGGCCGGGGCGCGCGAGATGCGCACGGTGTAGGCGACGAAGATCCCGACCAGGATCACTGCGTCGAGCAGGCTCACGGTGCGCTTCAGGGGCAGGGTGAGGGAGTAGAGGGAGGCCACCACCAGGAACGAGAGCTCCACCTGGCGGCTGCGCTCCAGCTCGATCTCGCGGTCAGGCATGCGCTTGGCTCGCCACCGGGTCCAGGCCACGAAGACCACCATCGACCACCCCACCCCGATGAGGAGGCGGTTGGCCCCGGTCATGTTGGCCAGTGCCAGCGAGCAGGGGGACTCGCCCGTCGTCCCTGGCGGGAGGCAGGAGGCCCCGAACTCCTCGACGGCGTTGCCACCCTTCCAGGCGAAGATGAGGTCGACGGCGTACTCGGGGAGCACGGCGATGAAGGCGAGCACGGCGATCGCCGCTCCCGCCGAGATGTCGAGCTGGGCGACCTCGGCCGCCCACGCCAGGATGAAAGCGGCCCCCACGATCGACAGGCCGAAGAGCAGCGCCTCCAGCGGATGGGGGAGGTGCGGGGTGCTCAGGCGGAGCAGCAGGCCGGGAACCAGGGCGACGATCGCCGCCCCGATCGGCACCTTCCGGTGGCGGGGGGACCCGCGGTCGCCGTCGTCGCCGGACGCGGTGCCCACGCGCGAATCCTAGGGGCGGGCGTCGGCGGTCGATCCGCCCGTCCGCGAATGCCTGGACTTTCGCAACCATCCTGTTCCATAATGTGTTCGACCAGCACGGCCCAGCGACGCCCTGACGCGGTGAAAGCAGCCCCGGGGCGGTTTGGGACACGAGCGATCGAGGAAGTGAAAACCCTGTGATGGATATGTCCTGGCGTCAGCGCGGCGCGTGCCGGGGGCTGGACCCCCAGATCTTCTACCCTGCCTCCGACGAGGACGCCGGTGAAGCGAAGGCCATCTGCGACACCTGCCCGGTGCAGGAGCCGTGCCTGGAATGGGCCCTCCGCAACCGGGAGACCGAGGGCATCTGGGGCGGCGCCACCGAACGGGAACGCCGCCGCATCGTGCGCCAGCGTCGCAAGACCGCCGCGGCCTGACCGTCCCGAGGCCGGCCCGCCCGGTCCTCCTCATCCAGGCGTCATCACCCTGTACGCCCCCCTGAACTCCCCGAGTACCGTTCGCGTCCGTGGCCTTACGTCCTGACGCCGGCGCCACGGCGGCCGCGGGGACGGCCCCGAGCCTGGCCGACATCGGGGGATGGCGGGCCGTGCTCGGCATCCTCACCTCGGGCAACGACCTGACCGCCGCCCAGGCGGGGGCGGCGCTGGCCGACGTGCTCCAGGGCTCGGCCACGCCCGCCCAGATCGCCGCGTTCTGCGTCGCCCTGCGGATGAAGGGCGAGACGGTCGAGGAGATGACGGGCCTGTTGCAGACGATGCTGGCCTTCGCCGAGCCGGTGAACCTGCCCCCCGGCATCGACCCCGTCGACACGTGCGGCACCGGCGGCGACTGCAGCCATTCGATAAACGTCTCGACGGTGGCCGCCTTCGTCGTGGCGGGCGCCGGCGCCCCGGTCTGCAAGCACGGGAACCGGGCCGCCTCGTCGGCGTGCGGGTCGGCCGACGTCCTCGCCGCCCTGGGCGTGGCCGTCGACATCGGGCCCGACGGCGTCGCCGCCTGCGTGGAGCAGGCGGGGATGGGGTTCTGCTTCGCGCCGCGCTTCCACGCCGCCCTCCGCCACGCCGGCCCCACGCGCCGCGAGCTGGGCGTGGCCACCGTCTTCAACTTCCTCGGGCCGCTGGCCAACCCCGCCCGCGTGCGCCGCCAGGTGCTCGGGGTGAGCGACCCGGCGATGGCGGAGAAGGTCGTCGGCGTCCTCGCCGCCAATGGTGCCGAGCGGGCGATGGTGGTGTTCGGTCACGACGGGCTCGACGAGCTCACCACCACGACCTCCTCCACCGTCTTCGAGCTCCGCGACGGCTCGGTGCGCACGACGACGGTCGACCCCGCCCGACTCGGCATCGCACTGGCCGACCCCGTCGCCCTCCGGGGCGGGGACGCGGTCGCCAACGCCGCCTACGCCCGCGAGGTCCTGGCCGGGCGCCCGGGCCCTCACCGCGACATCGTCCTCCTCAACGCCGCTGCCGGGATCGTCGCCGGCGGGCTGGCCGACGACCTGGTCGAGGGCATGGCGGCGGCGGCGGCGGCGGTGGACGACGGGCGGGCGGCCGGCGTGCTCGAGCGGTTGGTGGCGGCGTCGGGGGCCCACGCGGCAGGCGGCTGACCGGAGGTGAGGAAGGGGAGGAGCGACGCGTGACGATCCCGACGTTGCGGGCCCGGCGTGGGCGGGCCCCACGAGCGCTGGCGGCGATGGCGGCCCTGCTCCTGGCGGTCTTGGTCGGGTGCGGCGGCGACGACGGCGGCGGTGGCGACGGCGAGGGCGACGCGGCATCGCCCGCCGGCACCGTGTTCACCGGCCAGGCCGACAAGGCGTGCGGCCTGGCGCCCAAGGCCGAGGTGGAGTCGGCGATCGGAGCGGTGGTGAAGGCGGGCACGGGGGCCAACGGCATCCTGTGCCGGTTCGACCTGGCGACGGCCGCCGAGCAGTTCGTGCTGCTCTCGAGCACCCAGTCCCCCGACAGCCCCAAGACGTTCGACGCCTTTCGCACGGCCGCCCCCAACGCCGAGACGCTCCCCGGCGTGGGCGACCGGGCCTTCGTCGCCTCGAACCAGGCCTACGTGCTGAAGGGCACGACGCTCACCGTCGTCACGATCAACCTCAAGCAGCCCCAGGCTGCCATCACCGCGGCGGCGAAGAAGATGGCCCAGGTGGTGGCCTCCCACTCCTGAAGCTGGGCAGACAGGGCAAGGGGGACGACAGCTCTCCCTCACAGTGCACGAGGCGAACGCGGTGGGCTTCGGCGTCGAGCCACGCGGCGACGCACGACAGCTCGTCGACCAGGTCGCGCCCCACTGGGGCCCCGGCGGGAGCGTCGTCGACGGGCCGGAGGTCGAGGGCGTCGGGGTCGTCCACCAGGCGGCCCCCGGCGAGGACGACGCGGCGGGACGGGCCGGAGGGTGGCAGCTCGAGCTCGACCCGTCCGGCCCGTCGGAGCCGGTCGAGCAGGCGCTGGCGTTGGAGGGCCCGGGCCAACGCGGCGGCCCGGTCGCGGGCGGCGGCCGCCTCCTCGAAGCGCTCGGCCGCCGCCAGTGCCGTCATGCGGTCGTGCAGGGGGTCGAGCAGCGTTCCGGGGTCGCTCGTGAGCCCCTCGACCACCCGATCGACGAGGTGGGCGTAGTCGCGCTCGCCGATGGTGCCCGCGCACGGGCACGTGGCCACCCCCAGCTGGGCGGGGGTGCAGGCCCACTCGCGGGCGACGCGGCCCGGCCGACCGGTGCAGCGGCGGATGGGCACGGCCGACTCGATGGCTTCCGCGACCTGGCGGGCGGCGGCGACCGACGCCAGCGGACCGAGGTAGAGGCAGCCGTCGCCGGGGCGAACCGCGCGCACCACCGACAGCCGGGGGAACCGTTCGTCGAGGGTGAGCTTGAGGTAGGCGTAGCGTCGCCAGAGCTTGGACCGCCGGTTGAAGGGCGGCAGGTGGTGGTGGATCAGGCGGACCTCGAGGACGGCGGCCTCGAGCGTGCCCGGGCACACGACGTAGTCGACCGACTCGGTCTCCCGCAGCAGCTGCCCGACCTTGCGGCGCTCGTCTCCGGAGAAGTACGAGCGCACCCGTTGGCGGAGGTTGGTTGCCTTGCCGACGTAGAGCACCCGGCCGCCTCGCCCCTTGAACAGGTACACGCCGGGGCGGCGAGGGAGGGCGGCGGTGAGCCGCAGCTTGCTGGCCTGGGGATGAGCGCGGATCGTCGGCAGCTCGAGGAGGTCGTCGAGGCCCAGCACTCCGAGGTTTCCCGCCCGCTCGAGGAGGGCGTGGAGCAGGTCGGCGGTAGCGAGGGCGTCGGCGAGGGCACGGTGGGTGGGCCGGTGGGCCAAGCGCAGCCGGCTGGCCAGCGTGGCCAGGCGGCAGTCCGGGACCTCGTCGCGCACGAGGCGGCGGGCCAGTGCGAAGGTGTCGACGAAGCGGTTGTTCAGGGCGGGGTAGCTGCCGGCGGCGGCCGCCGCCCGGAGGAAGCTCAGGTCGAACCGGACGTTGTGGCCGACGAGGACGGCGCCGCCGGCGAACTCCAGGAAGGCGGGCAGCACCTCCTCGATGGGAGGGGCGGGCAGCACCATCGCCTCGGTGATGCCGGTGAGGACGACGATCTCCGGCGGGATCGCCATCCCCGGGTTGACGAGCGTCTGGAACGTGCCGAGGCACTCGCCGCCCCGGACCTTCAGTGCGCCGACCTCGGTGATGGCGCAGCCGGCCGGGGACGCCCCGGTGGTCTCCAGGTCGACGACGCAGAAGGTGACCTGGTGGAGCGGCGTCCCGAGGTCGTCGAACGACCGTTGCACGGACGGCGACCGTAACCGAACACACGTTCGACGACAAGCATCTGCCGTGGGGGGCCGGCGGGTAGCATCGGCCCGGCCATGGCCCCCGCCCGCTACCGCTGCGCCGCCTGCGGCAACCTCACCCGGTTCGACGTGGTGGTCACCCGCCGCACGCGCGCCTTCCACCACTTCTCCCTCGGAGGGGAGCTGACGGTCGAGGACGAGGAGGTGCTGGCCGAGTCGGTCGACGAGGTGAGCTGCCGGTGGTGCGGGTCGGGGAAGGCGGTCGAGGCCCTGCCCCCGGTCGACGTCTCCGCCGACGCCCCACCGGAGCCGAGGAGGGCGGCCACCTGACCTCGGCCGCGGACACCCTCCTGCGCCCGGCGCTGGAGGCAGCCGTGGCCGTCGCCCGCGCCGGCGAGGACGCCACGCCGGTGGCTCCCGCCCCTGTCGCCCTCCGCCCCTTCCTCCACTTCTCCCGGCTGCCCCCGACCGCCCTGGTGGCGGCCCGGCGGGTGCTCGACGCCGACGAGCCCTTCCGGGCACGCGTGGCCGGGGAGGTCTCCGAGGCGCAGGTCGGACGGGCGGGGTGGCTCTTCCTTCACCGGCCCGACGGCTGGGAGGAGGACCTCGACGCCATGGTCCGCCAGACCGAGACCGACCGGTCCGAGAAGGCCGACCGGCGCGCCGAAAGCGACGCCCGGCGGC
>DASZJY010000161.1:0-8718 GCA_035947635.1 Acidimicrobiales bacterium
CGGCTGCGGCTCTTGCCGATCAGGTCCTCGACGGCCATCCCGAACATCTCGGCGGTGGTCTCGAGGATCATGCGGGGGGTGAGCTGGCGGTTCTCGGTGGTGATGAGGTGGCGTAGCTGTTCTTCGGCCAGGGCGAGGGTGACGGCTTGGCCGTGGATGCTGGCGTAGGCCGCCACCCGAATGAGAGCTCCCTCGAGCTCGCGGATGTTGTTCGTGATGTGGGTGGCGATGTACTCGAGCACCTCGTCGGGGAAGTGCAGGGTCTCCCGCTCGGCCTTGTGACGGAGGATCGCCAGGCGGGTCTCCAGCTCGGGTGGCTGGACGTCGGTGGTGAGGCCCCAGTCGAAGCGGGTGCGGAGGCGGTCCTCGAAGGCGTTGAGCGACTTGGGGGACCGGTCGGAGGTGATGACGATCTGGCGGTTCTCGTCGTGAAGGGCGTTGAAGGTGTGGAAGAACTCCTCCCGCGTGCCGTCTTTCTTCTCCAGGAACTGGATGTCGTCGACGAGCAGCACGTCGCAGGTGCGGTAGCGCTGCTTGAAGGCGAACTGGGTGTTCGTGCGGATCGACTCGATGAAGTCGTTGGTGAAGGTCTCCGCTGACACGTACACGACGTTCAGGTCGGGGTAGTGGCGGTTCACGTAGTTCCCGATGGCATGGAGCAAGTGGGTCTTGCCCAGCCCGGCCGTGCCGTAGATGAAGAGGGGGTTGAACGACTGGGCCGGCTTCTCGGCGACGCCCTGGGCAGCGGCGAGGGCGAAGCGGTTGGACGTGCCGCTCACGAACGCCTCGAACGTGTAGCGCGGGTTGACCGACGGCTCGAGGGGTCGCCGGACCGGCGGCGTGGGCGGTGGCGGCGCCTGCGGTGCGGTCCACACCGGCGCCGGCTGGGCCCCGTGGGTACCCGTGCCCACGGTGGTGCCGCCCAGCTCTGGAGTGTCGACGTCGTCGAGGGCCGGTTCAGGCGTGTGCTCGGGCTCGATGTACGACGCGTCGTCAGCCAGCTCGTCGAGGACCTCGCCGTCGGAGCCGTTCTCGGTGTGGACCTCGAGCACGACCCGCCGGGGGTGCCCCGCCTCGGCGCAGGCGTCCTCGATGGCGCTCAGGTGGCGGTTCTCGATGCGGTCCTTGACGACGGCGCTGGGCACCGCCAGCACCAGGAAGTGGTCGTCACCACCGACAGGGCGAGCCGAGCCGAACAACGTGTTCCAGCTGGCCCCGGGGAACCGTTCGCGCAGCAGACGGGATACCGCGGCCCATAGATCATCGGTGCTGATCACCGCTGCCCTACCTCCCTGTTCCGGACCGTCCACACCGGTATCCACACCTGTGGAAAACAGCCTGCATCCTGTCTGTGCGGCCAGTCGCAAGGATGCGGGGCCAGGGAAGTGCTTTGGGGGTCCCCTTCCAGAGTGCCGCTCTCGGGCGTTGGGGAACGTAGCACCGGGTTCCCCGTGCGGCACAAGGGCTGCAGCCGGAAAATCGGCGCTTCTCGTCCGCGGGCCTCGTGCCTCGGGCTACCCTTGTCGCAGCGCGTGACGCGCTCGTCGGTTCGCGCCGAGACGACCGCTCGTCGGTGCGGCTGCCGCGTCCGCAACGATCTCCGAGGAGGCCAGAGGTGAAGCGCCCCTTCCAGCCGAACAACCGCCGCCGGGCCAAGCGGCACGGGTTCCGCCACCGCATGTCGACGCGGGCCGGACGGGCCATCGTCGCCGCCCGCCGCCGCAAGGGCCGTCATCGTCTCTCCGCCTGACCGAGCCCATCCGCGACCGTGCCACCTTCGCTCGTCTCCGCCAGACGGGGAGACGGGCTCGTCGCGGGCCGGTGACGGTAACGTGGGCCCCGGCCGACGACGGGAAAACCGCCAGGGTGGCCTACGCCATCGGCCGCACCGTCGGGGGCGCGGTGGTGCGGAACCGGGTCCGCCGCCGCCTGCGGGCGGTCGTGGCGGAGATCGAGCCGCAGCTTCCACCGGGCGCCTACCTGTTCGGTGCCAGGCGGGAGGCGGCCAGCGTTCCCTACCGAGAGCTGAAGGAAGCAGTGAGCCAAGTTGTGACAGCGGTGGTCGAGCCCCCGGCTCCGACCGCTCCGACGGGCCGATGACAGCGTCGCCGGCGCCGTCGGTCGCCCCCACCCCCGCTCCCGAGGTGGGGCCCGTCACGGGCGCCGACCGCGGGCGGCCGGGCTTCGGCACCCGGGCTGCGATGGCCGCGGTGGGCCTCTACCAGCGGGTCCTCGCCGGCCGGGCCTCCCCGTGCCGCTTCTGGCCGACCTGCTCGGCCTACGCCATGGAGGCGCTGGAGGTGCACGGGCTGTGGCGCGGCGGTTGGCTGACGGCCCGCCGCCTGGGCCGCTGCAACCCGTGGGGCCCATGGGGAGCCGACCCCGTGCCGGAGCGGACGCGGCCATGACCGCGAGCGTCGTCCTGGCGAAGTTCTGGATCCTCGACCCGCTCTACACCTCGCTCGGGACGCTGCTGGCGTGGTTCTACAGCGTCATCCCGTCCTACGCCTTCGCCATCGTGCTGCTGACCGTCGCGGTCCGGGTCATCACCCTGCCGCTGACGGCCAAGCAGGCCCGGGCCCAGCAGCAGATGCAACAGCTGCAGCCGGAGCTAAAGCGCCTGCAGGCCAAGTACAAGCACGACAAGCAGAAGATGCAAGAAGAAGTAATGAAGTTCTACAAGGAGAACCACGCCAACCCCTTTGGCAGCTGCCTTCCCGTCCTCATCCAGATGCCGATCCTGATCGTGCTGTACCGCCTGATCCTGGGGCTCAGCGACAAGGACGGGCCCAAGCACGTCCCCTCGTCCAGCGCTCTGTTCGAGGCCCTCAAGGAGTCGGGCGGCGAAATGGTCTCGTGGGGCATGGACCTGGCCCGCTCGGCGGCTGCCGTCTCCGGGGTCGACAAGCTCCCCTACCTCGTCCTCGTCGCCCTGGTCGTCGCCACCGGCTACTACCAGCAGCGCCAGCTCACGGCGCGCGTGCCGAAGGAGAACATCAACCCCCAGATGCAGATGATGACGAAGATCTTTCCGGCCATCTTCGGTTTCGTCTCCTTCAGCATCCCGGCCGGCGTGGTGGTCTACTTTCTCGTTTCCAACATCTGGCAGATCGGCCAGCAGGCGGTGCTGTTCCGCCATCAGCCGGCCCCCGCCCAAGGATCCGCCGAGAAGGGCGGCGCGGCTGACGGGAAGGGCAAGGGCGGCGCCAAAGGGACCAAAGGGAAGGGCGCCGGCGCCCAGAAGGCGGGCGCCTCGGGCCGGGCCACGCCGAAGAGCTCGAGCGGCAAGGGCGGGGGAGCCAAGGGCCCGCCGGCCAAGGGATCGCCGAGGGGTGCCCCGGCCAAGGGTGCCCCGGCCAAGGGGTCGCCTCCCAAGGGGGCCCGCAAAGGGAGCGGTCGGCTGACCCCCCGCGACGACCGGGTGAAGCCCGGGCAGGCGAAGGGTGGCGGGAAGGGCGCTCGGGGAGGCGCTCCCGGGGGAGGGGCGGCGTTGGGCGCCATGGGAGGGCAGCCCCGAGGTCCCGGGGCCCCGGCCCGTCCCAAGGCCACGACCGGCGCCGGCGACGCCGGGCCGTCGGGGGGCAAGAAGAAGCGGCGGGGAAGGCGGGGCCGACCGAGCGACGGTCAGGCGCTCGCCGGTGGTCTGGGCGGCAACGGAGCGACAGGAAGTGACCAAGTGCGCGCGCACAGTGGTGAACCCGCGCCGACCGGCGACGGCGTGGCCGCAGAGGACGTCGCCCCGACCTCGACCTCAGGTGACGACGCACAGAAGGGCAACGACTCGTGAAGTGGGTAGAGGTCACCGCCAAGACCGTCGAGGAGGCCAAAGAGGCCGCCCTGGACCAGCTGGGAGTCGACGAGACCGACGCCGAGTTCGAGGTGCTCGAGGTGCCCAAGGGCGGTCTGTTCGGGAGGCTGCGGTCCGAGGCGCGCGTCCGGGCCCGGGTGCTGCCAACCGCCCCCCGTCCCAAAGTGGAACGCCGCCGCCGTGCACGGTCGCGGAGCCCGGAGGGCTCGCGCCCGTCAGGGCCGCGCACCGAGAAGGCGGCCACCCCACAGCAATCGAAGCCTGCATCGTCGAAAGGAGCGGAGATGAGCAGCGAGGCGCCGGCGGTCGACGGAGGGGCGGTGGCCGAGACGTTCCTCGACGGTCTGGTCGAGGCTTTCGGTCGACGGTCTCAGGTGCAACGCCAGGAGCTGGACGACGACACCACCGAGATCGCGCTGGAGGGCGACGGCCTGGGCCTGCTCATCGGCCAACGGGGGCAGACACTGTCGGCGGTCCAGGAGCTGACCCGGACGGTGGTGCAGCGGAAGGCCCCCGGGTTCTCCGGCCGGGTGGTGGTCGACGTGGCCGGCTACCGGCGAGCCCGGCGCGACGCCCTCGAGCGGTTCACCCGCGAGGTGGCCGAGCAGGTCCGGGCGACGGGCGTGGCCCGGGTGCTCGAGCCCATGCCTCCGGCGGACCGCAAGGTCGTGCACGACACCGTCAACACCATCGAGGGAGTCATCACCACGTCGGAGGGCGAGGAGCCCCGTCGGCACGTGGTCATCATCGCCGAGTGAGTCTCGGGAGGGGGGCGGACTCCCCTCCCACACCGTCCCCCCGACGAACTGTCGGCGCGTTCGTGTGCCGTCGGGGGGCCATCCCGAGAGGTCGCCGTCGGTGGCGCTTGCGGCCGCCGAGCAACGACCGAACCGTCCCGGCGTCGGGGTGCTGTGGTGCGTGAGTGGCCTGTTCTTTCACGTGCCCAGTGGGACGCGCTCGTCGGGCTCTTGGAGGAGGCTCGGGAGCGGGGGCTCGTCGGGCCGGGGGCGGTGGAGCCGCATCTGCGGCATGCGCTGGCGTTCGCGACGGTTGCTGGGCGGCCGCTCCCTCGCCCGGCGCTCGATCTGGGGAGCGGGGCGGGGCTGCCGGGCCTGGTGCTGGCGGTGGCCGACCCTGATTCCCAGTGGGCCCTGCTCGACGGTCGGGCGCGCAGCGCTGAGTTCCTGGGCGAGGCGGTCGACCGGTTGGGCCTGGCGGCGCGGGTGCAGGTGGTGGGTGAGCGGGCCGAGGTGGCGGCCCGCTCCGAGTTGAGGGGGACGATGGCGCTGGTCGTCGCTCGAGGCGTGGGCCCGCCGGCGGCGACAGCGGAGTGCGCCGCCGGCTTCCTCGAGCCGGGCGGGGCCCTCGTGGTGAGCGAGCCGCCCGGTCCCGACCAGGCCCGGTGGCCGGCGGCGGGGCTCGACCAGTTGGGGATGTCGCCTGCCGAGATCCTGGAGACGGGAGAGCGTCTGCACTTCGCCCGCATCACCCAGCGCCGCCCCACAGCCGACCGCTTCCCCCGCCGCACCGGGCAGCCCTTCAAGCGTCCGCTGTTCTAGGTTTCACGTGAAACTGCGAGCCCGGCGCGCCCGGGTTTCACGTGAAACCATGGCGGGCGAGGCCGAGGGGTCCTTTGCTCGCGCCGGGTTCCATGTCAAGATGAGGGGGTGACTGAAGGCGGATGGGCTCCCCCGGCAGTGGAGGAGGCCGAGCCCCCGGACGGCGCCAACGGTGTGGGCGCAGTCGAAAGCCTCGATCAGACCCTCGAGGCCACGGCTGACGTAGGGCCCGACGCTCCAACCGGACCGGGACCTCCTGCCCCGGACCCGACGCTCGATGCCTCCGAGCCGGCACCAGCGGCGACCCTGTCAGCGCCCGCCCCTCCCCCGCCTGCTCCGGCGGTCGAGCCACCGGTGGACGCCGAAGCGCCTCCGCCTGCGCCTCCCCTGCCCGCCGCGGCGTCGGCTCCCCCGCCCGCCCCGCCGGTCGAGGCGCCCTCCGAGGCCGGGGCGCCGGAGACGGCTGAGCCCCCGGAAATGACCGAGCCGGAGCCGCCGCCTGCTCCGGCGGCGGACACCCTCAGCGTCGGCGCGCCCCGCCCGCCGCCCCCGCCGCTCCCCCGGGCGGTGGCCATCGCCAACCAGAAGGGAGGCGTCGGGAAGACCACCACGGCGGTCAACCTCGGCGCCGGGCTCGCCGACCTCGGCTACCGGGTCCTCGTCGTCGACCTCGACCCCCAGGGCAACGCCACCACCGGTCTCGGCATCAATGCCCGCAACCTGGCCAGCTCCGTCTACGACGTGCTCTTGGCCGACGCGCCCCTTGAGGACTGCATCGAGCCCACTGCCGTCCGCAACTTGTTCGTGGTCCCCGCCACCATCGATCTGGCCGGTGCCGAGATCGAGCTGGTCCCCACGTTCAGCCGGGAGCTGCGTCTGCGCCGGGCGGTCGAGCGCCTCGACGGCGACTTCGACTTCATCTTCATCGACTGCCCACCGTCGCTGGGGCTGCTGACCGTCAACGGCCTGGCCGCCGCCGGCGAGGTGCTGGTGCCCATCCAGTGCGAGTACTACGCGCTGGAAGGGCTCGGGCAGCTGATGCGCAACATCCAACTGGTGCAGAGCAACCTCAACCCTCGCTTGGAGCTGTCGACGATCGTGCTCACGATGTACGACGCTCGCACCAAGCTGGCCGACCAGGTCGCCCGTGAGGTCCGCAGCCACTTCGGGGCCAAAGTGTGCCGCACGATCGTGCCTCGCACTGTCCGGCTGTCGGAGGCGCCGTCGTTCGGCCAGCCCATCATCGTCTTCGACCCGTCGTCCCGCGGGGCGATCGCCTATCGGGAGCTTGCTCGGGAGGTGAGCGGTGGCGCGGCGCGGCGGGCTGGGTAGGGGGCTCGGCGCCCTCATCCCTCCGTCGTCGGAGGAGGCCGAGGGCTCCGGCTTCCAGGAATTGCCAATTTCCGCCATCCAGCCCAACCGGCGCCAGCCCCGCTCGAGCTTCGACGAAGAGGCCATGGCGGCCCTGTCGGCGTCGATCCGGGAGCTGGGAGTGCTGCAACCGGTGCTCGTGCGGGCGGTCGGGGGCGGCGCCTACGAGCTGGTGGCCGGGGAGCGCCGATGGCGGGCGGCCAAGCGGGCCGGGCTCCAGGTGATCCCGGCGCTCGTGCGCACGACCGACGACGCCTCGTCCCTCGAGCAGGCGCTGGTCGAGAACCTCCAGCGTGAGGACCTCAACCCTCTCGACGAGGCCGCCGCCTACCAGCAGCTCATCGAGGACTTCCACCTCACCCACGACGAGGTGGCGGCCCGCATGGGCAAGAGCCGGGTGACCATCACGAACACCCTCCGGCTGTTCCAGCTCCCCCCGTCGGTGCAGCGCCTGGTGGGCGAGGGCAAGCTCAGCGCCGGCCACGCCCGGGCCCTCCTGGCCACGCCCGACCGAGCCTTCCAGGAGGCGCTGGCCCGCCGGGCGGTGGCGGAGGGCCTCTCGGTGCGGGCGGTGGAGGAGGCGGCCCGCCAGCACGCCACCGACCCGACCACCACCACGACCAGTGGCCGTACCAGCGCGAGCAGTGGTCGGCTACGCCCTCCCGGGTTGCTGGAGCTCGAGGAGCTGCTCTCCGCCCACCTCGACACCCGGGTCAAGGTGCAACTGGGTGGAGGCCGGGGCCGGGTGGTCGTCGAGTTCGCCGACCTCGAAGACCTCGAGCGGATCTTCCGGGCCATGACCGGCCCGCAGCCCCGCCCCGCTCCGCCACCTCCGCCCGACGCGCCGGGCGACGGCGACACCGGATGACTGCGGTCCTATCGTCCTGCCGACTGACTGAGCGTGCGAAGTCGCCCGCCCAGCCGGTCGGGCCTGCGGCCCGACCGGTGTAGATCAGCAGTACCTCTGAGGTTCCACAACTTCATCCTCAGATGTGGACAACGCTGTCCACGGCGATGGGTGGTCCACCGCCGGCCGGGGCCTCAGAGGAACTCGGCCAGCTCTGAGAGGAGCTGGCTCTTGCCCTTGGCGCCCACCAGGCGCTTCTTGGGCACGCCGTCCTGGAACACCATGAGCGTCGGGATGCTCATGATCTGGAACCGCCGGGCGATCCCCGGGGCGTCGTCCACGTCGAGCTTGGCCACCCGAAGCCGCCCCGTGTTCTCGGCGGCGATCTGCTCCAGCACCGGAGCGACCATGCGGCAGGGCCCGCACCACTCGGCCCAGAAGTCGACGACGAGGGGTACCTCGCTGGCGCCGACCTCCTCGTCGAAGGTCTCCTCGGTCAGCTCGGTGATGGTGGTCGTCATGCTGCTCGCCTCTCCTCGGGGGCGGAACCGGAAGCGGTTCCTCGCCAGTGAAACGTTCCCGGAAGGCCGCCAATTCCGAACCACGCGCCGGCGCCGGGGCTTACCACTCGGTCTGAGTGGCGACGATGGGCTGCTCGTGGGGTTGGGTCTCCAGCCAGCGCTCGGCGTCGATCGCCGCCATGCAACCTGAGCCGGCGGCGGTGACGGCCTGGCGGTACACGCGGTCCTGCACGTCGCCGCAGGCGAAGACCCCCTCGACGTCGGTCTTCGACCCGTCGTGCGTGCGGATGTAACCGGCCTCGTCCATGTCCAGCTGCCCCGTGAAGATGCTCGTGTTGGGCGTGTGCCCGATGGCGACGAACACCCCGGTGACGGGCAGCGTCGACTCCTCGCCCGACCGGGTGTCCCGCACCCGCACCCCCTCGACGACGCTGTCACCCAGCACGTCGACGGGGACGGCGTTCCACCGGAACTCGATCTTGTCGTTCTTCATCGCCCGCTCCTGCATGATCTTCGACGCCCTCAGGGTGTCCCGTCGGTGGATCACGGTCACCTTGTCGGCGAAGCGGGTCAGGAAGATGGCCTCCTCCATGGCCGAGTCGCCGCCGCCCA
>DASZJY010000162.1:0-4996 GCA_035947635.1 Acidimicrobiales bacterium
GGATGGGTGCCGCCGCCTGGCGGTTCGAGCCCGCCATCATCGGGGAGCCCGGCGGCCAGTGGCGGCCGGCGACCGATGCCGAAGGCGACGCCGACGCCGGCGCGGGCTACGGCGTGGCGCTCGTGTCGCGGCTGCCGGTGCGGGCCTGGCACGTGCTGCGCCTGACGGCCGCGCCGATGCGCTCGCCCGTCTTCGTCCCCGGGCGCCGGGCGTTCGTGCTGCTGCCCGACGAGCCGCGCGTCGCGCTGGCGGCCGAGCTCCAAGGCGCGGATGGGCCGTCGGTCGTCGCCAGCACCCATCTGTCCTTCGTCCCCGGGTGGAACGCGGTGCAACTCCGGCGGGCGACGCGGTGGCTCGCCGGCCTCGGCTCTCCGTGCGTGCTCCTGGGCGACACCAACCTCCCCGGCCCGCTGCCCGCATGGGTGTCGGGATGGGGCGACCTGGCCCGTGCCCGCACGTTCCCGGCCGACAAGCCGTCGATGCAGATCGACCACGCCCTGAGCCACGGCGCCCTGCCCGACGTGGTGGCCGTCATGGCCACCCGCCTGCCCCTCTCCGACCACCGGGCGCTGGTGGTCGACCTCGCCGCCGGTGAGTAAGGTCGGCCGTCTTGGCCCTGCACCCTCTCGACAACACGGCCTTCGGCTTCCCGTCCGAGTGCTTCGTGTGTGACCGGGCCAACCCGGCCGGTCTGCGCCTACGGTTCCTCCACGACGACGACGCCGACAAGGTGGTCTCCGAGTTCACGCTCGGACCCGGCTACTCGGGCGCGCCGCGCTTCGTGCACGGGGGTCTGATCCTGGCCATCCTCGACGAGGCCATGGCGTGGGCGGCCATCGCCGTGGTGAGGAAGTTCGCGGTGTCGCGGACGTCGAAGGCGAGCTTCCGCCGTCCGGTCATGGTCGACCTGCTTCACCGGGTCGAGGCGGTGGTCGAGGAGCACGACGAGGCTTCGGTGCACGCCCGCGCCCAGGTCTTCAACCCGGACGGCAAGCGCTGCGCCGAGGCCAGCGCCCGCCTGGTGGTGCTGTCCGAGGAGACGGCCAGAATCGCCATCGGCCCCGACATGGGCGGCAACGACAGCTATCTACGAGGCGCTCCAGCATGAACATGTTCCCGCCACCGCCGCCGGTCGTCCCCGAGGTCGACGTCGACCAGCTCGACCAGGCCCGGGCCACCGCCGCCGCCGTCATCGACGTCCGCCAGCCCGAGGAGTACGACGCCGGCCACGTCCCCGGAGCCCGGCTGATCCCCTTGTCAGAGGTGCCCGGCCGCCTGGTCGAGGTGCCCACCGACGGCGAGGTGCTCGTGATCTGCCAGACCGGCGCCCGCAGCGCCCGGGCCACCGACTTCTTCCGCCGCCAGGGCATCGACGCCCGCAACGTGGCCGGCGGCACCAAGGCCTGGGTGGAGAGCGGTCGCCCGGTGGTGCACGGTCCCCGACCGGGCTGACCTCCGCCAGCTCAGGAGAGGGGCGTCAGCACGACCGCCTGGTCGCCCCCCGTCCGTCCGGCGAAGGGCTCACCCTCGCCCCGGCCGTCGCTCGCCACCTCACAGCGCCATGAGCCGTCGAGGGCGATGTCGACGGGATTCGAGGTGAAGTTGACGACGACGGCCCGGCGGTCGCCGTCAGCCTCCCGGCCGTAAGCCAGCACGCCCGGCGGGGAAGCCAGAAGCTCCACTCGCCCCGCGTGCAACGCCGGGCTGTGCTGCCGGGCGGCGATCAGGCGCCGGTAGAGGTGGAGGATCGACCCGGCATCGGCACGCAGGGTCTCGACGTTGCGGACTTCGGGCTCAGGGGGCCACGGCAGCCACGGGTCGGTGACCTGCCAGCCGTGGGTGGGCCCGGGGTCCCACGGGAGCGGAGCCCGGCAGGGGTCCCGGCCCCCGGGATCGACTACCCGTTCGGGAGGGACGACAGCGTCCTCCAGGCCCAGCTCCTCGCCCGCGTACAGGACCGACGTCCCCCGCAGCGTGAGCAGCAGCACCGCCGCCGCCCGGGTCCGGGCCTCCGAGCCGCCGTAGCGGCTGCGGTGGCGGGAGTTGTCGTGGTTGGAGAGTGTCCACGTCGGCCAGGCGTCGAGGGGGTCGAGCTCGGCCGCCACCTCGATCATTCGTGCTTTCCAAGCGTCGGCGTCCCATGGCGCGTACAGCGACGTGAAGTCGAAGGCGAGGTGGAGCTCGTCTCCCTGGCCGAAGTAGCGCGCCACCTGGCGGGTGGAGAGCAGGTAGACCTCGCCCACCAGCACGCGGTCGCCCGGGTAGCCGTCGACCAGCCGGCGCAGGCCCTGCAGGATCGGATGGGTCTCGGCCACGTCGTTGACCGACGAGTGGGGGACGGTCTGGTCGGCGGGATCGTCGGGGAAGGCGGGGTCCTTGCCCAGGCCGTGCACGACGTCGACGCGGAAGCCGTCGACGCCCCGATCGAGCCAGAAGCGCAGCACGTCGTGCATGGCCGCCACCACCTCGGGATTGCTCCAGTCGAGGTCGGGCTGCTCGGGGAGGAACAGGTGCAGGTACCACTGGCCGGTGGCCTCGTCGAACGTCCACGCCGGGCCGCCGAACGCCGCCCTCCAGTTGTTGGGCCGGTCGCGCCAGATGTACCAGTCGCGTTTGGGGTTGTCCCTCGACGACCGCGACTCGACGAACCAGGGATGGCGGTCGGAGGTGTGGTTGGGGACCCAGTCGATCACCACCCGCAGGCCCCGCTCATGGGCCTCCTCCAAGAGCCGGTCGAAGTCGCCGAGCGTGCCGAAGAGAGGGTCGACGTCGCAGTAGTCGGAGATGTCGTAACCGAAGTCCGCCATCGGCGAGCGGTAGAAAGGGCAGATCCAGACGGCGTCCACGCCGAGCCACTGAAGGTGGTCGAGTCGGCGGCGGATGCCCTCGAGGTCGCCCACCCCGAGTGGGGCCCGCCCGCTCTCGGCGAAAGAGCGGGGGTAGATCTGGTAGAGGACGGCTCCCTTCCACCACGGCGCGGCGGGCACCGGCCAATCGTACGGGCGCGCTCAGGCCCGGCGGCGACACTGCCGATAGGTCAGCCAGCACGCGGACAAGGGAGTGGACATGGACCTTCACGCATGGGGCCGTCAGCGGGCCCAGTACTCACGGGCCCGGCGAGGCCGCCACGAGCGGGGCGCCGCCCTCGGCGAGTGCGCCCTGATCCAGGCCGTCACCCAGGCCATGGGCGTGCGCCAGGCGGCCCGGCTCGCCGCCCCGGCCGCCCCGGCCGAGCCCTTCCCCGTGGCCCAGGCCGTCCCCGCGGACGGGGCCGTTCCCGGGGCCCAGCCGGCCGCCGCCTGAGGGGCGGCTACCCCGTCGAGCCTTCGCCCTGCGCCTCGGGCGGGCGGAGGTCGACGCGCAGCACGAGGAAGCCGTCCTCGATCGACCCCACGGCGTCACCGAGCATGGCGAAGTCCTGGTAGTCGAGCTGCATGCGCTCGATGAACCGACGCCGGTCGGCCCCCTCCAGCGGGGGGACGCCGCGGCTGCGCACGGCCCGAGCACGCTCGCGGAAGCGATTGACCATGGCGTCGACGTCCAACTGGTCTTCCATGGCCTACGACCGTAGCCACCCGCCTCCCCCATGCCGCCCGGTCCGGGACCGCGGCGGTACACTGAGGCCGGTTGTCGGCCACGGCGCGGGAGCGAGCACGTGAAGAAGGGTAGGCACCGGCGCTTCGAGGAGGCTCGTGCCCTCAAGCGCAGCACCGAGGTGATCATCGAGCCCTGCCCGGAGTGCGGCGCCGGCCCCGAAGACGAGCACGCCTCGTGGTGCCTTGCCTCCGAAGACGAGGAGGACGTCGAGGAGCGGTAGGCCGCCCGGGCCCCGGCCTCAGCGGACCCGCACGGTCGGATGGGGCACCGACACGCCCCGCCGGCGGCGGTCGTCGAGGTAGTCGGCCAAGCGCCGGTACACCGCCTCACCCACCAGCCCGATGAGCTCGTCGGCCATGGCCACGTACACGGGATCCCTGCCCACGAAGGCCTCGGGCGCCTCGGTGCACCACCAGTGGAACTCGGCACCGCCCGGCCCCCAGTGGCGGCGCCCCCACTCGGTGACGGTGGTGGTCACGTGGCCGCCGCCGTCCTCCCGGTCGTCGCGCCGCAGCGGCACCTGCCAGCAGACGTCGGGCTTGAGGTCCATCGGACGCTCTCCCCGCTTGATCGCGGCCTGGTGCAGGGCGCACCCGGCGCCGCCGGGGAAGTCGGGTCGGTTGAGGAAGATGCAGGCGTCCCCGACCATCCGGGTGACGACGTCGCCCGCCTTGGTCGTCTTGGTGACTCCCCGGCTGCGGCCTTGACGGCGGTGCTGCCATTCGTCCGCGGCGAGGGTGGCGGCGGCCGCCTCCACCCGGGCGACGTCTTCGGGCCCCGAGAAGTGGGCGCCGTAGGAGCAGCAGCCGAGGACGAGCTCGGGCGCGGGGCCGGTCAGCACGCCCTGGCAGCCCCGCCCGAAGATGCAGGTCCACGACGAGAGGAGGAAGGTCACGTCGAAAACCCACGTTCGCTCCTCCTCGTCGTCCTCGAAGGAGATCCACTCCCGGTCGGGCTCTCGCACCGGACGGGCCATCACGCGGCTCCGACCGACAACTCGGTGTCGCCCAGCTCCCGCCAGAGCTCGCCGGCGGCCAGCAGGCCCTTCCAGAACTGGTCCATGACCATGCGCTCGTTGGGGGCGTGGAACCGGTCGTCGGGGAGGGCGACGCCGAGGTAGAGCACGGGGGCGTCGAGCACCCGCCCGAGGGCCTCCTCGGGCCCGCTGCCGCCGATCCGGGTGAAGAGGGGAGCGGTGCCCCAGACGCGCTCGACGGCTCGGCACAGGGCGCCCATGGCCGGGTGGTCGACCGGGGTCAGGGCGGGGGCGACCGCCCCCTCGGGGCGGATCTGGATGTCGACGCCCGGCGGCACCCGGCTCCGGGCCCACCGCTCGAAGGCCTCGATCACCGTGTCGGGACGTTGGTCGGGGACCAGCCGGAAGGTGACCTTGCAGCTG
>DASZJY010000163.1:0-2944 GCA_035947635.1 Acidimicrobiales bacterium
GCGAAGGTCCTCGTCGCCCTCGGCCAGTTCGCCCACGACGCGGTGACGGGCGGGCTGTTCGGGCTCCGCCCTCGTCCCCGGTTCGCCCACCTGGCCGAACACCCGCTGCCCGACGGACGCGTGCTGGTCGACTCTTACCACCCCAGCCAGCAGAACACCTTCACCGGGACGCTCACCGAGGCCGCTTTCGACGCGGTGTTCTCCCGTGCCCGTGACCTCATCGCAGGGCGGCGCTGAGCTCACCCACGCCGTAGGCGACGGCGATGGCGCCCAGGAAGGCGGCGACGGCCAGGCGCAGGCGCCGGTCGGTGGTCCGGATCGAGAGGGTGGCGCCGAGGCGGGAGCCGGGCACGACGGCGACGGCGAGCAGGAGGGCCATCCGCCAGTCGATGTCGTCGAGGAGCGTGTGGGCGACCGTGCTGGGGACGGCCAGGATGCCGACGCAGGCGAGGGATGTGGCGATGGCTGTCTTCAGGGGGAGCCGGAGGAACTCGCTGAAGCCGGGCACGAGCACGACCCCGCCGCCGACGCCCAGCAGGCCCGACAGCGTCCCCGCCAGGGCGCCGACCCCCGCCGCGCCGGGCAGCGACCGCCGCTCGCCGGGCCCACCGGGCCCACCGGGCCCACCGGGCCCACCGGGCTGCCCGGGCTGCTCCTCCTCGTCGCTGACGTCGTCCTTGGCGGCCATGCGCCAGGCGGTGTAACCGAGGATCGCCGCGGTGAAGACCATCAGCAGGTGGCCCTCGCCGGGGACGGCGTGGGACGCGTAGGAAGCGGCCACCGCGGTGACGATGCCGACCGGCGCGGTGGCTCCGACCACGGCCCAGTCGACAAGTCCCTCGCGGGCGTAGCGGGCCGTGCCCACCGCGGCGCTGGGGATGATGGCGGGGAGCGTCGTCCCGACAGCCACGAAGGCCGAGGCGCCCAGGACCCGGATCCCGGGCGTGGAGATCGTCGCGCCGCCGACGCCGAACGCGCCGGAGAGCAAGCCCGTGGCCAGCCCGACCACGAGGGTGAGCGCGTCCCGGACGACGCCTTCGGCCAGGTCAGGTGGCCGCCGGCTCGGCGGCGGGCGCCGCTGCGGGCGCGGGCTCGGGCGTCTTGGGGGGCGGCGGCGGGATCAGCCGGGGGGCGTCGACGGCCGCCTCCGGCCAGCGCTTGCGCTGGCGGGTGGACAGCTTCCGCAGCAGGGCGATCGCTCCCGGGTCGTCGTCGCCGGGCCGGCCCTCGATGGTGCCGTCCTCGAGCATCTTGATGATGATCTCCCGGCCGAGGTCGGTGCGGACGATGGTGAGGGTCCAGTCGCCGAAGGCACCGATGCCACCCGTGGAGATGTCGGCGTGCTCGGCGGCGAAGTCCGGGCACATCTTGCAACCCTCACGGGTCCAGGCATGGCACTCCTTGAGGGGAACCTCGTGGTAGCTGCCGTCGCGCATCCAGATCTGCAGCACGCCCTTGATGTTCATCTTCACCATGTCCTGCTTGCGCAGGCCGTACTTGGCCTCGAGCAGCTCGGTGAAGATGGCGTCGTCGAAGGTCTTCGAGCAGAGCAGCCCGATGTTGAGCACGAAGCGCCGGGCCGGCTTTCCCGCCTTGCGCAGCGTCATCACCGGCGGCACCGACGACTGGCAGCTCATGCCCACCAGGGCCAGCTTCTCCGCCCCCTTCTCCACCGCTTCGGCGTACGCCATGGTGTTGGCCGAGTAGGTGTAGCGGCTCCCGGCGGAGGCGAGGATCTCGTCTCTCGTGCGGGCGACGCCGGGGATCGCCTTCCACGTGCTGCCGTCGCCCTCGAGGTAGGAGACGAGGGCGGCGTCGATGTAGCCGTGCTCGAGGGCCCAGATGAGGATGGCGGAGACCAGGCCGCCGTCCTGTCCCCGCTCGAGGACCTCGGGATCGGCGGCCCGGGCGAGGATGATGTCCTTGGAGATGCCGTCGACCTCGTCGGGGCGGCGGGCCCGCCCGAACAGGTGGGTGTCGATCTCCGGTTCCCACGAGCGGAAGCGCGGGCACGCCCGCGTACACGACGTGCACCCCTTGTCGCCGTGGCCGCAGCCGCCCGGCCCGCCCTCCTCCTCGACGTGGAACGGCTTGTACACGCCACCCGTGTCGTCGTAGCTCAGGACGTCATGGGGGCACGCGACGACGCAGCCCGCGCATCCCGTGCACAGGCCCGACGTCACCACCTCGTCGAAGAGGTGCGCCCAGTGGAGGATCTCCCGAGCCATCCGGCCCACTGTAAGCGGCGCCCGGGTCGTTCCCGGTCCGACCTTCGCCGGCGAGCCATCCACCCGAACTGATCGTCCAAGTGGCCGGTGAGGAGCCACTTCGCCGAACTGATCGGCCAGGTGGTCCTACATTCGGCGACGACGGCGGTCGCCGCCCCGAGAGGAGGGAACGCTGCCGGAGCTGGCCGAGGTGGAGGTCTACCGGCGGCTGGCCGAGCGGGTGGTCGGTCGGCGGGTTGCCGAGGTGGTGGCCCCCGACGCCTGGTACCTCAAGCGGGGCCTCACGGCGGCGGCCGCCCGGGCCGCGCTCGAAGGGCGACGGGTCACCGCCGTCCGCCGGACAGGAAAGCTCCTGCTGGTCGACACCGACGACGCGGCCGGGCCCGTGCTCGGCCTCCGCTTCGGGATGAGCGGGCGCCTCCTGGTCGACGGCGCCGTCGCCCTCGACGACCTCGCCTACGCCAGCAACCGGGAGCTCGAGGCGTGGGACCGTTTCGTCCTCACCTTCGCCGGTGGCGGCGACCTGCGCATGCGCGACCCCCGGCGGCTGGGCGGGGTGGAGCTCGAGCCCGACGAGGCCCGTCTCGGTCCCGACGCCCTGACCGTGACGCCTTCGGGCCTGGGCCGCGCCCTGGCGGCGAGCCAGGCGCCGCTCAAGGCCCGCCTGATGGACCAGGCCCACCTGGCCGGGGTCGGCAACCTGGCGGCCGACGAGG
>DASZJY010000164.1:0-2143 GCA_035947635.1 Acidimicrobiales bacterium
CCGCCGCTTCGCCCCCGGGTGCAACGGCAACCCCGAGTACGCCCCCGCCGTCCGCTTCGCCGTGGTGCACCACACGGTGAACAGCAACACCTACTCCGCCGCCGACTCACCCGCCATCATGCGGGCGATCTACCAGTTCCACGTCAAGACCAACAAGTGGTGTGACATCGGCTACAACTTCATCGTCGACCGCTTCGGCACGGTCTTCGAGGGCCGGTTCGGGGGCATCACGTCGACGGTGATCGGCGCTCACGCCCTGGGCTTCAACACCGGCAGCACGGGCGTCGCCCTCCTCGGGACCTTCTCGAACTCCCCCGTCCCGGGGCCCATGTACTCCTCGCTGCGCAGGCTGCTGGCGTGGAAGCTCTCCGTCCACAACGTCAACCCGCTGGGCACGGTGAACACCGGCGGCCGGACGCTCTCCACCGTCATCGGGCACCGTGACGTCAACGCCACCGAGTGCCCGGGCCAGATCCCGTACAACATGCTGCCCCAGCTGCGGAACGAGCTGGCCGACCTGATCAGAGAGCCGTCGTACGCCCTCGTGTCGGCCAAGAGCGACAAGCGCATGGACGTCGCCGGTGCCTCCAAGGCGCCGGGGGCGGCGGTGATCCAGTGGCCGGCCAACGGGGGGGCCAACCAGAAGTGGAACCTCGTCCCGCTCGGGGGCGATGTCTACCGCATCGTCGCCGTGCACAGCGGCCTCGTGCTCGACGTGGCCGGCGAGTCGACGGCGCCCGGCGCGCCGGTCATCCAGTGGCCGTGGCACGGGGGCGGCAACCAGCAGTGGCGGGTGACCCCGGTGGCGGGCACCGACCGCTTCCGGATCACCTCGGTGGCCAGCGGGCACGTCCTCGACGTCGAAGGCGAGTCGAGCGCCGACGGGGCGCGAATCATCCAGTGGCCGTGGCACGGGGGGGCCAACCAGCAGTGGGGCCGGCCCCAGGTCTGAGGTCATCTGGGCTCTCCCGGCGCCGGGCTACGATCACGGCGCACGTCCGGGCGATCTGGACGAAGGGATCGCTCGGGGAGGGCTGAGGCGGCGATGACCAGAGCTCTGGTGACAGGCGGGGCCGGTTTCTTCGGACGGATACTGAAGCACCGACTGCTCGACGAGGGGTTCGAGTGCGTCAGCGTCGACCTCCAGCCCGACTGGGAGGAGCGCCCCCGCCTGCGCTCCGTCCAGGGCGACATCCGCGACCGGGCCCTCCTCGAGTCCCTCTTCGCCGAGCACGACTTCGACGCCGTCTTCCACTGCGCCGCCCTCCTGGCCCACGACGTCAAGGACAAGCAGGCCCTGTGGACGTCGAACGTGGACGGCACGCGGGCGCTGGCCGAGGCGGCCGTCGCCCACCGCGTTCCCAAGTTCGTCTTCATCTCCTCCAACTGTCTCTGGGGCAGGAACCTCCACCGCCCCGTCACCGAGGACGACGCGCCCGACCCCATCGAGGTCTACGGCCGTTCGAAGTGCGAGGCGGAGAAGGTGCTCCAGGCCCACACGCGAGATCTCGACGTCGTCATCCTGAGGACGCCGACGATCATCGACAGCGGGCGGCTGGGGCTTCTCGCAATCCTCTTCGACTTCGTCCGCGAGGGGCGGAAGGTCTGGCTCGTGGGCGACGGCAGCAACCGCTACCAGTTCGTGTACGCGCCCGACCTGGCCGACGCGTGCGTGCTGAGCCTCGGGGCGCAGGGCTCGGCCGTGTTCAACGTGGGCTCCGACCACGTGAAGCCGCTACGGGAGATCTACGAGTACGTCGCCGTGCACGCAGGCACCGGCGCCCAGGTGGCCTCCCTCCCCAAGGCGCCCACGGTGGCGGCCATGCGGGTGGCGAGCGCCCTCAAGCTCTCCCCCCTCGGGCCTTACCACTGCCGCATGATCGCCGAAGACTTCATCTTCGACACCTCGCGGATCAAGACGGCGCTGGGGTGGCGTCCGACCGTGACCAACGAGGAGATGCTGGCCCTCGCGTACAAGGCATACGTGAGGGACTACGAGGACATCCAGTCGAGGACCAAGGCGTCCGCCCACCGGCGCCCGGCGGAGATGGGCCTCATCCGCGTCCTCAAATGGGTCTCTTGAGCACCACCCTCGGCGAGCAGCGGCTCGAGTCGGAGGGCCCGGGCGCTCCTCCCTCGCCCG
>DASZJY010000165.1:0-8370 GCA_035947635.1 Acidimicrobiales bacterium
GCCAGGGCCGGCCCCGTCCGCCCAAGCGCCGTCGCCGGCGGCGTCGCAGCTTCGAGGAGCTGGAACCCACCCAGGCGACGACCTACAGCCGCTCCGACGCCCCCGTCCCCGAGGGAGAGGTCATCGTCGAGCGGGGCTCGAGCGCCCAGGACCTGGGGCCCAAGCTCAACCGAACCGCGTCCGACGTCGTGCGCTTCCTGCTCCAGCAGGGAGAGATGGTCACCGCCACCCAGTCGCTCAGCGACGACATGATCGAGCTGTTCGCGGCCGAGATCGGCGCCGAAGTGCTGCTCGTCGACCCGGGCCAGGAGGAGGAGGCCGGCTTCCGCGACCTCCTGGGCGAGGAGCCCGACGACGAGGCCGACCTGCGGTCCCGGCCGCCGGTGATCACGGTGATGGGCCACGTCGACCACGGCAAGACGCTGCTGCTCGACAAGATCCGCGAGACCAACGTGGTGGCGGGCGAGGCCGGTGGGATCACCCAGCACATCGGTGCCTACCAGGTCGAAAAGGACGGGCGCCTCATCACCTTCATCGACACACCCGGCCACGAGGCGTTCACCGCCATGCGGGCGAGGGGTGCCGAGGCCACCGACATCGTCGTGCTGGTGGTTGCAGCCGACGACGGCGTCATGCCCCAGACGGTGGAAGCGATCAACCACGCCAAGGCGGCCGACGTGCCCATCGTCGTGGCTGTGAACAAGGTAGACCGCGAGAACGCCGACCCCACCCGCGTCCGCCAGCAGCTCTCCGACCACGGGCTCGTCCCCGAGGAGTGGGGAGGCGACACGATCATGGTCGAGGTCTCCGCCCTCCAGGGCCTGGGCATCGACGAGCTCCTCGAGCAGCTACTCGTCGTGGCCGAGATCGAGGAGCTGATCGCCAACCCCGAGGGGCGGGCCCAGGGCGTGGTGCTCGAGGCCAACCTCGACGTGGGTCGCGGCCCGGTGGCCACCGTCCTCGTCCAGCGGGGCACCCTGCGAGTCGGCGAGCCCATGGTCGCCGGTGCGGCGTGGGGGAAGGTCCGTGCCCTCCTCGACGACCGCAACGACACCCTCAAGGAGGCGCTGCCGTCGACGCCCGTGCAGATCCTCGGGCTTTCCGACGTTCCCAGCGCCGGTGACGAGTTCCGGGTCGCGCCCAA
This sequence comes from Acidimicrobiales bacterium, assembly GCA_035947635.1. Lineage (GTDB taxonomy): Bacteria > Actinomycetota > Acidimicrobiia > Acidimicrobiales > AC-14 > DASZJY01. The sequence goes on from DASZJY010000165.1 coordinate 1,145, forward strand.
CGAGAAGGTGGCGCGCATCGTGGCCGAGGCCCGCCAACGGCGCAACCGGTTCATGGCCATCGGCCCGGAGCGCGCGGTGGTCGGGGGCGCCGGAGTCCGCTTGGAGGACATCTTCGAGCAGATCCAGCGGGGCGAGACGGCGACGCTCAACATGATCCTGAAGGCCGACGTGCACGGGTCGCTCGAGGCCCTCACCGAGAGCCTGCGCAAGCTCGAGCGCGACGAGGTCAAGCTCGCGTTCGTCCACCGGGCGGTGGGGGGCATCACCGAGCACGACGTGCACCTGGCGTCGGCGTCCAACGCCACGATCATCGGATTCAACGTCCGCCCCGATCGGCGGGCGCGGGAGCTGGCCGAGGCCGAGGACGTCGAGATCCGGACTTATCAGATCATCTACCAGGTCCTCGAGGACGTGGAGAAGGCGATGGTCGGCCTCCTCGCGCCCGAGTTCGAAGAGATCGTTACCGGCGAGGCCGAAGTGCGAGAGGTCTTCCGGGTGCCGAGGGTCGGCGCGGTGGCGGGCTGCTACGTGCGCAACGGGGTCATCACGAGGGGGTCGAAGGTCCGGTTCCTGCGCGACGGTGTGGTCATCTGGACGGGCACGATCACCTCGCTCAAGCGCTTCAAGGACGACGCCCGCGAGGTGGCGGCCGGCTACGAGTGCGGCATCGGCCTCTCCGACTTCCAGGACCTCCGCAGCGGCGACATCATCGAGACCTACGAGGAGCGGGAGATCCCCCGCACCTAGAGGGGGGACGCCCGCGAAAGACACCCCCTCTGAGGGGCAACTGCGCGGGGACGGCGAGCGAGGAAGGGGGGGAGCCGTGCACGTCGCTGTCGTCCGGTTCCACCTCCACATCCCCCAGAGCCGTTCGCTCAAGGAGAAGCGGGCGGCGGTGAAGCCCATCGTCGAGGGGATCCGTCACCGGTTCTCCCTGTCGGTGGCCGAGGTCGGCTACCAGGACAAGTGGCAGCGGGCCCTCGTCGGGGTAGCGGTGGTGTCCGAGTCGGAGGCCCACGCCGCCGAGGTGGTCGACGCGGTGGAGCGCTGGGTCTGGAGCCGGCCCGACGTCGAGGTCTCCCACTTCGAACGCCAGTGGTCGAACTTCGATGACTGACCTCGCCTCGCAACCGGCGGCGGGGGCGGCCGCCGGTGAACCCCCCAGCTCGTGCCCGACCCGCGAGCCCGTCGGCGATGCCTTCTAGCCGGCGGTACTCCCGGCTCGACCGGGTGAACGAGGCGCTCCGCGAGGTGATCGCCGACGAGCTCGAGCTGGTGGACGACGAGCGCCTCGAGCTGGTGACCGTAACCGGTGCCCGGGTCGACCCCGACCTGCGCCACGCCGTCGTCTGGTACTCGGCGATGTCGGCGCCCGCCAGCGACGACGACGTCGAGTCGGCCCTCGTTCGTCACCGGGTGCGCTTCCAGGCGGCGGTGGCCAGCCAGCTGCGGCTCAAGCGGACCCCTGAGCTGGCCTTCAAGCCTGACCCGGCTATAGCCGCAGGGACTAGAGTGGAGGAAATCATCCGGGGTCTCGAGAGAGACTCCGGCGAAGCAGAGGGCGACGTCCAGGAAAGGGCGGCGCGAGAGGACGATGAATGAGCGAGCACCGGAGCGAGGGGGCGGGGCGCAGCTCATCGGGGACGAACGGCGTCCTTGAGCGGGCGGCCGAGGCGATCGGGTCAGCCGAGTCACTGGCTCTGGCGTGCCACCAGATGCCCGACGGCGACGCCCTCGGGTCCATGCTGGCGCTCCAGCGGCTGGCCCAGCGGGCCGGCAAGCCGGCGGTGGCGTCCTGGCCCGAGCCGTTCTCGTCCGCTCCCCATTACTCCTACCTGCCCGGACTCGACCGCGCCACCAAACCGGCGGACTTCCCCGCCGCCCCCGAGGTCATGGTCACCTTCGACTGCGGCTCGATCGAGCGGCTGGGCGAGCTGGCGGGCCCGGCCCGGGCCGCCCGCACGCTGGTCGTGGTCGACCACCACGCCACCAACGACGGGTTCGGCACCATCGACCTCATCGACCCCCACGCCGCCGCCTCGGCGGTGATCGTCCGCCGCCTCGTCGACCGCCTCGGCTGGCCGCTCGACCGCGAGGCGGCCATCTGCCTCTACACGGGGATCGTGTGCGACACCGGCCGCTTCCAGTACGAGAACACGACGCCCGAGGTGTTCGAGATGGCGGCCGAGCTCACCCGCTACGGCATCCCGGTGGGCGCCATCAGCCGCCAGCTGTTCGAGGAGCACCGCCTTGCCTACCTCCAACTGGTGGCCGACGCCCTCCAGCGAGTGGAGCTCGACTCCGACAAGCGGTTCGTGGCCACCTGGGTCACCGCCGACGACCTGACTCGCAACGGTGTCGACCTCGAGGAGACGGAGGGCCTCATCGACCTCGTTCGCCGCACGTCGGAGGCGGACGTCAGTTGCGTGCTGAAGGAGGCGCCCGACGGCACGCGCGTCTCGCTGCGGGCCGTCTCCGACGTCGATGTGGGCGCCATCGCCACGTCCTTCGGCGGAGGAGGGCACAAGGCGGCGGCCGGCTTCAAGTCCGACCGGCCTGTCAACGAGGTGCTCGACGCCATCCGGGCCGCCATTCCCAACGACCCCTGACCGTGCCCGACCCACCGTGGTCCGGCGCTCGCGACCGGCGGCGTGGCACGGCCTCGTCGTCGTCGACAAGCCCTCCGGCATCACGTCCCACGACGTCGTCGCCGGGTGCCGGCGGGCGTTCGGCCAGCGCCAGGTCGGGCACGGGGGCACGCTCGACCCGGGGGCCACGGGGGTGCTGCTCGTCGGCCTGGGGGGCGCCACTCGCCTCCTGCGCTTCCTGACCGAGCTGCCCAAGTCCTACGTGGGTGAGCTCGTGCTGGGCGCCGAGACCAGCACGCTCGACGCCGACGGCGAGGTCGTCGCGACCCACGACATGTCGGCGGTCACCCTGGCCGACGTGGAGGCGGCCGCTCGCCGCTTTCTCGGCTCGATCGAGCAGGTTCCGCCCATGGTGTCGGCGGTGAAGGTGGGGGGTCAGCGCCTCCACCAGCTGGCCCGGGCGGGCGTCGAGGTCGAGCGGGCGGCCCGACCGGTCGTCATCCACCGCCTCGACGTCGCCCCCACCGACCGCCCTCACGTGTTCACCCTGTCCGTCGACTGCTCCTCGGGGACGTACGTGCGCTCGCTGGCCGCCGACCTGGGCGCCGCCCTGGGCGGCGGAGCGCACCTGGCCGCGCTGCGGCGGACGGCGGTCGGCCCGTTCACCCTGGCCGACGCCCACCCCCTCGACCGGGTGGGCCCCGAAGCTGTGCTCCCACCGGTGCGGGCCGTCGCCCACCTGACCACGGTGGCCGTCGAAGAGGCGACGGCGCGCACGGTGCGCCACGGCGCCGTGCTCCCGACCGGCGACACCGGCATGGAGGGCGAGGGGCCGTGGGCGGTGGTCGACGAGGAGGGCGTCCTGTTGGCCGTCTACGAGCGCCGGCCGGACGGCATGGCCAAGCCCTCCGTCGTGCTCGCCTCCCAGTAGGGTCCCGGCCATGGAGGTGCTGGCTGAGCCCGCCCAGGTCCCGGGCGCGGCGGCGGGGACGGCGGTCACCATCGGCGCCTACGACGGGGTGCACCGCGGCCACCAGGCCGTCCTCGCCGAGGTCCGGCGGCTGGCCCAGAGCCGTGGCCTTCCCACCGCGCTCGTCACCTTCGACCGCCATCCGGCCGCGGTGGTGCGTCCCGAGTCGGCCCCGAAGCTGCTGACCGATCTCGACCAGAAGCTCGACGTCCTCGCCGCCACCGGCGACGTCGACTACGCCGTCGTGCTGACGTTCGACGAAGCACGGGCGGCCCAGGAGGCACCCGCCTTCGTCGACGAGGTGCTCGGACGCCTGCTCCGCGCCCGCCTCGTGGTCGTGGGCGAGGACTTCCACTTCGGGCGGGGCCGACGGGGGAACGTCGGGCTCCTCCGGGACATGGGGCGGGCGCTGGGCTTCGAGGTTGTCGGCCTGCCGCTCGTCCAGGTACCGGGCGTCAACGGCCCGGTGTCGTCCACCGCCGTGCGCCGGCGGGTCGTCGAGGGCGACGTCACCGCCGCTTCGACGCTGCTCGGCCGTCCGTACGAGCTCCGCGGCGTTGTCGCCGCGGGCGACGGCCGGGGGGGCCGCCAGCTCGGGTACCCGACCGCCAACGTGACCGTCGCCCCCGAGATCCTGCTCCCCGCCGACGGCATCTACGCCGGCTGGTACCACCGCCCCGGGGCAAGCACCCACCCCGCCGCCATCTCGGTCGGGCGCCGGCCGACGTTCTACGACCGCGCCGAGGCGTCCGTCGTCGAGGCCTACCTCCTCGACTTCGAGGGCGACCTCTACGGGGAGGCGGCCCGAGTGCGCTTCGTCGAGCGCCTCAGGGGCGAGGAGCGGTTCGAGTCGGTCGACGCCCTGATCGCCCAGATGGCCCTCGACGTCGATGCCGCCCGCAAGGTGTTGGCTGCCGCGGCGGGCTGGGGCTCCTAGCCAGAGGTCGAGGCGCTCGCGGGCCGGAGGGCGTCGCCTGCCCTCGTCGCCTCCACGGGGACCTCGCCCGGCACTCGCGGCACCTCCATGTCGACGGTGACGGTGCCGTGCCGGTCCTCCCAGACCACGACGTTGACCACGGCCGCGTACACGACCAGGCGCCCGAAGAACAGCAGCCAGGCGAGGACCGCGAACACCACTCCGAGCGAGCCGTAGAGGGCCGAGGACGACGCCACCGCCTTGGGCACCCAGATGGAGCCCACCACCTTGAGCAGCTCCATGCCGACGGCGCCCACGACGGCGCCCGGGAGGAGAGCCTTCCACCCGACGTCGCGGTTGGGGAGCACCTTCAACGTCCAGAGCCACAGCGCCACGCCGACGCCGACGCCGACCACGATGCCCAGGGGGGCGAGCACAGGGACGAAGCCGATCGCGGCGGTGGCGCCGAAGGACGCGAGGAACAGGACGGCGGCGCCGGCCAGCCACCCCAGCCCCGAGAGCTTGTCGCGGAGGCCCTGGCCTTTCACCTGCCACACGGTGTTCAGGCCGTACTGGATCGCCGCCACCAGGCCCAGGCCCGACCACAACAGCCCGCCCACACCTATGACGGACGCCGCCTTGCGACTGTGCTCGGCCCGCTCGATGGCCTCGGTGACGATCGTCGCAGCCTCGCCGGTGAGGCCCAGGCGGTCGACGACGTCGGACGCCAGGTCGAGCGACTGGTGGGAGAAGAAGCCGAGGACGGCGATGGCCACCAGGAGCAGCGGGAACAGCGAGATGAAGCCGGCGAGGGTGATCGCGCTGGCCAGGTGGTTGCCGTTGAGCTCGCTGTAGCGCTCCTGGACGCGCAGGACCCAGCCCAGCCAGGGGTACCGCCGCCCGAGGGCGCGCAGCTTCTCCTTCACGACCGTCCCGTACCCAGCTCGGGCAGCCCGGTCACTTACGCTGGGAGACAGCGCCGGATGAAGAGGGCGGGGTCGGGCCCCGCCCGGGAAGGAAGAACGTGCCGCCGCCGCCGCCGCTGCAGCTCGACGAGATCGACCCCCGGCGGGTGCCCGGCCACGTGGCGGTGGTGATGGACGGCAACGGGCGCTGGGCCCGCAAGCGTGGGCTGGCACGTACCGACGGCCACGCCGCCGGCGAGGAGGCCCTGTTCGACACCGTCGAGGGGGCTCTCGAGCTCGGCATCCGCTGGCTCACCGTCTACGCCTTCTCCACCGAGAACTGGAAGCGCCCGGTCGACGAGGTCCGCTTCCTCATGAACTACAACGAATCGCTGCTCGTGCGCCGGCGGGACGAGCTCAACGAGCGCGACGTGCGGATCCGCTTCGTGGGCCGGCGGGACTGGCGGGTGCCCCGCCGCCTGGTCCGGCGCATGGACGAGGCGCTCGAGCTCACCGCGCGCAACCGCGCGATGACGTTGACCATCGCCTTCAACTACGGCGGCCGGGCGGAGATCGTCGACGCCGTGCGGGCTCTCGTGTCCGAGGGGGTCTCCGCCAGCCGCATCGACGAGCGGGCAATCCGCGCCCACCTCTACGACCCCGAGATGCCCGACCCCGAGCTGGTCGTGCGCACGTCGGGCGAGTACCGCGTCTCCAACTTCCTGCTCTGGGAGCTCGCGTACAGCGAGCTGGTGTTCACCGAGGTGCTCTGGCCCGACTTCCGCCGTGAGCATCTGTTCGAGGCGGTGCGGGAGTACCAGCGCCGCGACCGGCGCTTCGGCGGCGTCGACGAGGCGTAGCGGTGGGCCTCTACCGGGACGAGGGGGTGGTGCTGCGCACCCTGCGGCTGGGCGACTCCGACCGCATTGTCACCTTTCTCACCCGGGGCCGGGGCAAGGTCCGCGCCGTGGCCAAGGGCGTGCGGAAGACCAAGAGCCGCTTCGGGGGGCGCCTCGAGCCGCTCGGCCACGTCGCCATGCTCCTTTACGAGGGCCGTGAGCTCGACGTGGTCACCCAGGCCGAGTCCCTCGAGCACTTCCGGCTCGTTCGCGACGACCTTGACCGCCTGGCCAAGGCCCACGTACTGCTGGAGGTCACCGACAACGTCGCCCAGGAGCGCCAGGCCAACCCACGCCTGTACCAGATGCTGGTCGGCGCCCTCCGGGCCCTGGCCGCCCACGACTCGCCGCTGCTCGTGCCGGCCTACATCCTCAAGGTCCTGGCCAGCGAGGGCGCCCAGCCGGTAATCGACGGCTGCGCCGGGTGCGGAGCGGACGGGCCGGCAGCCGGGTTCGACCTGACCCAGGGCGGTGTCCTGTGCCTCGACTGCGCCCGCCGGGCGTCGGCCGCACCAGTGTCACCCGAGGCCCTCGACCTCGTCCGCCGGGTCCTCACCGGCGACCTGGTCGGCGCCCTCAACTCTGTCCCTGGCCCCGCCACCGTCGAGGTCGACCGCCTGGCCACCCGCGCCTTCGAGCACCACGTCGAGCGCCGCCTGCGCTCGGCCACCGTGCTCGACCGTTCCTGACCCGAGAGCGAACCGGGCGCGCTCAGGGTCGCTATGTGACCCCGTGCGCGCCCAGAACGAGAAGTGTCAGTAGAAGCGCTGGGGCTCGAAGCGGAACACGTCGGGGTCGCGGGCGTCGACGGTGGCCTTGACCCACGACACGAAGGGATGGCCCCACGTCTCCAGCCGCACGAGGTTGGGGATCGGTGCCCCGCTGCGCTCCAGGAGGGGGTGGTCGAGGCGGTAGCGGTGGGTGTCGCCGTGCACGAGGGCGACCGG
>DASZJY010000166.1:0-3399 GCA_035947635.1 Acidimicrobiales bacterium
TGATCCAGAGGATCACGGCCACGATCCCACCCGGGCTCACCCAGCGGAAGCCGGGCTGCTTCACGTTGGGTGTTGCCCAATAGAGGATGGAGAACATGAGGCTCACGATGAGCACGAGTACGGGCCACTTGGCGATGTCCCAGACCGTCACTGCGGTGCTGCCGATGCCCAGGAGGTTGCCGGCCTGTTCTGCCAGGCCGCCGGTGAGGACCACGGCCAGGGCGGTGAGCGCCAGCAGGACGACCAGCACCAGTGTCACGCCCAATCGGACGGGCGCCTTCATCCAGATCGGTCGCCCCTCCTCCACCTCGTAGATGGCGTTGGAGGCGCGCATGAAGGCGGCCACGTAGCCCGACGCCGACCACAGGGCGAGGGCGAGGCCGACGACGAAGAGAACCCCTCCCGCGCCCTGGCTCTTCTGGAGATTTCCGATGGCGGTGGTGAAGATGTCCTTGGCCGGTCCGGGAGCCACCTTGCCCAGGTTGTCGATCAGCGGCTGGGTCGCCGACCTGCCCACCAGCCCCAGGATCGAGACGAGGGCCAGAAGGGCCGGGAAGATGGCGAGGACGCCGTAGTAGGTCAGGGCCGCGGCCCGATCGACGAGCTCGTCCTCCTTGAACTCCCGGACGGTGCGCTTCAGGACTCCCGACCACGACGACCGGTCGAGGTCGGTTGGTGTCCGGGGCTCCCCACCATCGGGCCGCGAGCCGGAAGACGACGTCGCGTCTTGTGGCTCCGCGATGTGAGCGTCGGACGGAGCAGGCTGGGGGGCGGCAGGCGTCTCGGGAGGGCGCGGCTCTCCATCACCGGGCCCACCCTGATCGCCGGGGTACCAGCTCATCGCGACCCGGCTCTCTCGGCGCCGCCCCTCACCTGCTTCGCCGCCTTCTTCGCGTCACCGCTCACCGCCTCGGTCGTCGCGTTCAGATTCCCCATCTGCCAGCGCACCCTATGCGGTCTGGCAAGGAGTCCGGGGAAATGCAACGGAGCCGGGACGGTGAACGTGGTCGAGGCGTAAGCTCATGCGTCGTGGAGCCCGGCCAAGAGCTGTCGCTGCAGGTGACGGATCAAGACGGGGTCTGTACGCTCGCCCTCGAAGGGGAGCTCGATATCGCCACCGCTCCGGGCTTCCGGGAGAGGTTGATCGAGCTGTTCGCCGACGGCGTCCGTCAAGTGGTCCTCGACCTCAGTCAGCTCGCCTACGTGGACTCCGTCGGTTTGGGGATTCTGGTGGGTGGGCTGAAGCGCTACCGCGAGGCATCGGGCGACCTGTACCTACGCCATCCTCAGGGGCAGGTCAGCCAGGTGCTGGAGATCACAGGGGTGGCCCAGCTCTTCCAGGTCCAGCCGGGATGACGCTCGCCCTTGTGGCGAGCGACGAATAGCTCTCCGCCTCCGCCAGGAGGGCGGCCCGCGCTCGGGCTTCCGCCTCGGTGGAGAACCGCGTCACTCAGCTCACGTGCTCGCTCAACCGGTCGCCGACGACCTCGCCCAACCGCGTGCGCTCGGCGTCGGGGAACGGGGAGCCGGCCTGGAGCGTGAACACCCCCGCCAGGCCCCGGCCCTGGCGGAGGAAGGTCAGGTCGGCGTACACCGTCAGCCGTTCGTCCTCCGACTCGAGGGGCACGGTGACGCGGGAGGCGACCGACTGGTCGGTGCCGCCGGGAGCCGGCAGCGTCTGGGCCGACACCGTCCGCACGACGACGCCCGGATCGACCGCCTCCTCGAGTGTCTTCCTCATCTCGTCCTTGAGGCACTGGCTCGAAAGGGCGGCCTGGATGTCGGAGAACGCCTTCCGGGCGTCGGCCTCCTTCTCCGCGAACATGGCGCCCGACTGGACCTGGACGTTCTTGTCGTCCTTCGTGAAGTCGGCGCCGCTCACCCCGCGGGGGTTGTCCTCGACGCTGAGGAGGGGGTTGTTGGCGACGCATCGGTCGATGGCGGACGAGCTCTCGTCCGGGTCGAGCGGCTCCTGGGTGTACCCGGGTAGGTCCGCCGAGCTCAGCACGACCTTCTGGGCGGCCGCCTCGTCTTCGGCCGCCGACGGGATGTCCGAGCCCCCGCCGCAGGCAGCCACCAACAGAAGAGCGGCAGCGGCGACACCGGCCCGCGTCCGCGGCACAAGCGTGGTCATGGTTCCTCCCCATCGTCCCGGACGACGTCCGAGTCTCGTCGCAACGGCGCGCACTCGGCACAGTGCTGGCATGAGTCTTCACCAGGGATGCCAGCGCCACCACCCGCAGCGCCGCCATCCATGGCTGCACCTTTCTGGACCCCACTCCCATGTCCAACGCGGTGACGCGGTTCGCGTAGCTCACCGCGGCGGTGACGGATGACCGCCACCTCTCTACGGGTTTCGAGTACGACTGACCCTCGGCGGGGGCGCGAGCGCCCGCAGGTCAGGGGCAGGTTCTGAGCGTCTCGGCCACGCAGCGGTCGGTGCCGAGGTTGCCCTCGGCCAGGTCGACGTCGCGCCCGCCGCTCAGGTCGTCGTTGTCGCCCTCGCCGAACGTGGCGTCGTTCCCGACACCGCCGGCCAGACGGTCGAGGCCGTCGCCGCCCAGGACGACATCGTTGCCGTCACCGCCCGAAACCTGGTCGTCACCCGTGCCCGCGCAGACGATGTCATCGCCACCCCCGCCGGCGATCCTGTCGTTGTCGCCCAGGCCCAGGATCACGTCTCGGCCCGGCGTCCCGACCAGGTCTTCGCTGCCTCCGGTGCCGATCAGGGTGGCGTTGAAGCCGTAGCAGGTGCCGGGTGCGGTGTAGAGCTCCGAGGTGCCCGTCGGGTTGTAGCCGGCCACCAGGACCTTGCCGCAGTTGCGGCCGCACACGTAGGGGTCGGCGACGTAGGACGTAGTGCTGGCCGAGAGGACGACGGCCTCGTAGCTGTTGGTCAGCGAGCTGCCTGAGGAGTGGACGTCGTTCAGCAGACCGCCGGGCTCCCACTGGTTGGTGGCCGGGTTGTAGATGTCGGTGCTGCGGCTCAGTCCGGGCCCGGGGATCTGCCCGCTGGCGATCATCACCTTGCCGTTCGGCAGCGTCTGGTAGGCGAAGTTGAACCGGCCCGAGGAGTTGGCGAGCGGGGGCCCGAGGGCCCACGTGTTGGTGACGGGGTTGTAGAGCTCGGTGGTGTTGCCGCCCTGGAACCCGAAGGCCACGAAGACCCGGCCGTCCGGCAGGAGCATGGCCCCCTGGCGGCTGCGAGCCATGTTCAGGAGCGCGATGGGGCTCCACGTCCCGGTCGCTGGGTTGTAGACGTCGCCGCCGTTGGAGGGGGCCCCGATGCCCTGGAACCCGGCCGGCACCAGCACCCGGCCGTCGAGCAGGACGACGGACCCGGTGGTGTGGCGGGGAGCGCTGAGGCTCCCCGTCAGCGTCCATTGGCCGGTGGTGGGG
>DASZJY010000167.1:0-3243 GCA_035947635.1 Acidimicrobiales bacterium
GTGGATCCTGGCCCGAGCAGGTCTCGCCGACCCGGCCCTCGCCGCCCTCGACCAGGCCATCGCCCTCAACCCCAGGTACCCCGATGCCCACTTCTTCCGGGGCATGGTGCTCTACCAGGGCCGCAACGACCCCGCCGGGGCGGTGGCCGAGTTCGAGGCCTTCCTCGCCAACAACCCGCCGCCCGATTCGGTGGCGGCTGTGCGCGACGTCCTGGAGCGCGCCCGCCGTGACGCCGGGATGGCCCCCACCCCCGGGGCGACGACGACGCCGTCCTCGAGCGCACCGCCGGCACCCCCCACGACGGCGGGCGGTTAGCCCCTCGTCCGCTGGGCAGACTACAGGCATGTCACTTCTCAGCCTCATCCTCAGCCTGGTCGTCACCGGCCTGATCGTGGGCGCCCTCGGCCGCCTCGCCATCCCGGGGCCGAATCCCATGTCCATCGGCACCACGATCCTCGTGGGCATCGGAGGAGCGTTCGTCGGGGGGCTCATCGCCTACCTCATCGGCGCCGGGGTTGGCATCGCCTTCATCCTCGAGATCCTCGTCGCCGCCGGCATCGTCTACTTCATGCAGCGGCGCCCCACTCGGGCCTACTGACGCCCGCCTGACGCGGGCTCATTTCTCGGCGGGGCGGCGTATCAGCCGGTCATTTCCCGCGCTCTGACCCGGTGCAAGCGCGCACTCGTAGGGATAGTGTGCGAAGGCGCGGTCGAGCGCTCGGGGGACGGCTCGAGAGGCTCGGAGATGAGGAGGCAGCCATGCGGAGTGCGACCGGCGCCTGATGGCGGCTGACTCCCATTTCGACACGATCGTGGTCGGTTCCGGGTTCGGCGGAGCGGTCACGGCCTACCGGCTCGCTGAGGCCGGCCAGCGGGTGTGCGTGCTCGAGCGGGGCAAGCCCTACCCGCCCGGGTCGTTCCCGCGCCGTCCCCGCGAGATGGCCGGCAACTTCTGGGACCCGAGCAAGGGCTACCACGGGTTGTTCGACCTCTGGTCGTTCCGCACGATCGAGGCCGTCGTGTCCAGCGGGCTCGGCGGCGGTTCGCTGATCTACGCCAACGTCCTCATCCGCAAGGACGAGCGGTGGTTCACCCAGGAGAAGCTCGACGGCAAGGGCTACGAGGAGTGGCCCGTCACCCGGGCCGACCTCGACCCGCACTACGACGTCGTCGAGCGCATGCTCGGCGCCCAACGGTTCCCTCTCGGCGCGCCCGGCTTCCAGTCGGCCAAGACGGTGGCGCTGCGCGACGCCGCCGGGCAGCTGAACTTGCAGTGGGACATGCCCAACCTGGCCGTGACCTTCGCCAACGAGGGCCGCCCGCCGGCGATCGGCGAGCCCATCGGCGAGGGGTCCTATCCGAACCTCCACGGGCAGCCCCGCCAGACGTGCCGGCTCACCGGCGAGTGCGACATGGGCTGCAACTACGGCAGCAAGAACACGCTCGACCACAACTACCTCTCGGCCGCCAAGCATCTCGGAGCGGAGATCCGCACGCTGTGCGAGGTGCGCCGCTTCGAGCCCCGGCAGTCGGGTGGGTACACCGTCAGCTACGTGGTGCACACGCCCGAGAACGAGGGCCGGCGCACCAACACCTCCAAGCTGCCCTTGACGACGATCACCGCCGATCGGCTGGTGCTGGCGGCCGGCGCTCTGGGCACGCCCTACCTGCTGCTCCGCAACCGCAGCGCGTTCCCCGCCCTGAGCCCCGCCCTGGGCACCCGCTGGTCGGGCAACGGCGACTTCCTCGGCTTCCTGCTCAGGAGCCACTCGGGCCCCGCCGAGAGCCCCCGCCGCCGGGTCCTCGACGCCAGCGCCGGTCCCACCATCACCAGCTTCGTGAGGGTCCCCGACGGCGTCGACCCCGGCGGCCGGGGAGCAGGCTTCTACGTCGAGGACGCCGGCTGGCCGACGATCGTCGACTGGATGGCCGAGATGGCCGACGTGCGCAACGCCGCCCATCGCTGGGCTCGCTTCCTCGGCCGCCGGCTCTGGGGGCTCGTCGCCCGCACGCCCCAGAGCGAGCTCGGCGCCCAGTTCGGCGACCTGATCGGGACGGCCGAGCTGTCGTCGGGGTCCCTCCCGCTGCTCGGCATGGGTCGGGACGTGCCCGACGGCGTGATGAAGCTGCGCAACGGCTACCTCGACGTGGACTGGAACGTGGCTTCCTCCAAGGCCTATTTCAACCGCCTCCGCCAGACCATGATCGACATCGCCGACGCCCTCGGTGCCCGCTACACCGACAACCCGCTGCGCACCCTCAAGCGGCTCATCACGGTGCACCCTCTCGGAGGCTGCCCGATGGGCCACCACGAGGGGGACGGCGTCGTCGACTCCTTCGGCCAGGTGTTCGGGTACCCGGGGCTGTACATCGCCGACGGGTCGGTGATGCCCGGCCCGGTGGGGCCCAACCCGTCGCTCACCATCGCCGCACTCGCCGATCGCATGGCGCAGCGAATCGTCGAGGGCACGGCGTCACGAGCTCCCGCGCGCGACGCGGATCGCCTCGCCGACGGGGTCGCCGTGCAGAGCGCGACGGGGCCGCCGGTGGAGGCGCGGGCCGCCGAAGACGGGGCGGTCAGCCTCGAGTTCACCGAGGAGATGAAGGGCTACGTCACGTTCGGCGAGCTCGACTTCGAGAGGGGCTTCCGGAAGGGCAAGCAGGACGACAACTTCTGCATGTTCCACCTCACTATCCGCACCGACGACGTCGACCGCTTCGTCGCCGATCCCACCCATGAGGCCGTCGCCCGGGGATGGGTCGAGTGCGAGGCTCTCGGCGGTCGCCGTCCCGTTGAGAAAGGGATCTTCAACCTCTTCGTCGACAGCGAGGACCCCAGCACGACGAACATGCTCTACCGGCTGTTCTTCTCCGACAGCGTGGGCAACCCCCTCACGCTGTCGGGGTTCAAGGACGTGCACGACGACCCGGGCTTCGACGCCTGGTCGGACACGTCGACGCTGTACACCCGCATCCTGCGGGGGCACGTGCCGCCCGGCGGTGACGACGGCGCCGAGGTGGCCGCCTCGGGGATCATCAATATCTACCTCCAGGACTTCGCCCGCCAGCTCACGACCTTCCGCACCCAGGGCCCGTCCAAGATGGCCGAGTTGAAGGCGCTGGCCGACTTCGGCCGCCTGTTCGCCGGCAAGCTCTGGGACCTCTACGCCCCCCACGCCCGAGCCGATTCGCGCACCGAGGAGGTGTCCAGTGGCTGACAAGCGCCGCCGCCGGCAGGAGGC
>DASZJY010000168.1:0-3157 GCA_035947635.1 Acidimicrobiales bacterium
GGCGGCCGGGCCGGGTTGAGCGGTGGTCTGCGAGCCCTGTCGGGCTGCGGCGACCAGGTCACGGGCCACCTTCACTCGGGCGGCGTACGCCCAGAGCTTCTTCTGGTACGTGGCGAAGTGCTCGCGCCGCCGGGTCACCTCGGCTATTGACTGGTCCCGGATAAAGGCATCCCGGGAGAGGCTGCGAGCCAGGACGCCACCGACGACGACCCCAGCGAGCGGGCCGACTGATCCCATGCCACGTCTTCACGTTAGGCACAGGCCGCGGCCTGGCCGCGGGGTCGCAAAACACCGGCAAACGTCGAACACTGACGAGAAGGAAAACCGCAGGTCACGGCACATATGGGCAGGTCAACAGATCGCCCGACTCTCCCTTACAAGGAGGCGGTCGGGCGTTCGAGTCCCTCAGCGCCCACCAGGGCAGATGACAGAAACGTGCGGGGTCAGAGGCCACTTCCGCCCTCCGGAGACCACCGGGAAGTTCGGGGGAACCCCTGCTGCCGTAACCGTCCGGAGACGGTCTCCCGCCAGTCCTCGGCGTCGCTGGCCCTAGGTCATCTCGTCTTTGGGGTTCCGATGGCCCGAAAGGCCGCTGGTTGTCGCCGCCCCTGCGTTGCCAGAGGATGACCGCTGCTTACTCGGCGGGAAGCTGCAGCGTTGCTCAAGCGCTCACCCCCGCACCATCGAGGACTGGTTTCTGGACGGCAAGTTGCCCGTTTCACGGTCGGGCGCGGCGGCGTAACGTCGGGATAGCCGAGGGTCACGGTCCTTCTTCCACCACTCGGCGGGACGTTGCCCATGGCTCGCTCGGGAAACGTCATGGCGACGACTGTGCAAGCTCGACGTATATCGACACGCGGTGGTATTGACTCCTCCCTTCGGCTTCTGCAAGCGAGCGGAGCAGGCCGGCCAGTGGCACGGCTGCGGCGACCGGCCTGTCGAGGCTTCGGATTCGATGACGGACGACTACTGCGGTGCCGTACGCCGCCTGGGCGAATTGGCTTCCGAGATCGAAGCAGGAACAGGGGCGTGCCAGCGAACGCAATGAGCTCCACCGCAAGTACCCCTCCTTGCGCCGATAGGAAAGGACTTCTCTCGGATGGAATGTGCGATCTGCCATCACGTCGATTGACACCACTGGCCGCTACCTCGAAATCATCCCGGACGGGTTCGCTTCTCCGGGAGTTGTGGCGCCACTGACTGGCTTCCGGGCGGCCGTGCGCGCTCGGCGGAGCCGCGAGCGGCTGGTGCCCGTGAGCTAGAGCCGTCCAGCGGCGGCGGTGGCCAGAGCGGCCAGAGCCTCTCGGCTCGAGGGCCGGCCGGTGACGACGACGAAGAACCTCGCCGGTCCCTTGACGAAGACGAGCTCCCCCTTGCCGTCGCCCACGCGCAGCGCTGCCTCCTCGCCGATCCCGTCGACGGGCTCCGCGTCGGGGTTGAGGCGCAGGTAGGCGCCGATCGCGCCGGTGAAGCCCGGGCGGTCGACGGTGACCTCGACGTCGTCGCCATCCCGGATCCCGTAGCGGCAGCGGTTGTCGTTGTCGGCTGGGCCGTCGCTGACCGGCGTCCCGAGGGCGCGCTCTACGTCGGCTGGTGTCACCAACTGACAAGCCGGTGGCAGCGGCGGGCCGGGGGCGCCCGACCCGCTGGCAGGCGCCGGCGACTCGGACCCGTCGCTGCAAGCGGCCACCGGCACTAGGGCCACGGCCACGAGGAGCCAGCCCAGGCGACGACGACTGGGCGCGCCGAGCCGCGCTCGACCACTCATGAGGCGGCGCCAGCACCTCGTCGAAGTTGGGTGACTCCGCCCCGCCCACCATGGGCAGGGCCGAAGACGGAGCAGATGTGCGCGGTCGCACCCCCTCTGACCTGCGTGTTTACTGGTGGGCGATGAGGGTCTCGATCCCCCGACCTCTGCCGTGTGAAGGCAGCGCTCTTCCGCTGAGCTAATCGCCCTGGTGGGACTCCCACGATAGTGCCGGCTCGGGCACGCGACTGCTGTGGCGACGGGGCGCGGTGGGCGACCTGGCAGGGCGGGCCTCGCCCATGACGAGGCGCCCGCCCGAGAAGACCGCGCCCAGGTGGCGGCCCGCCACCGGCGTCCACGGGTCGCCGTCGGGAACCGAGACCTCGACCTTGGCGGTACGGGCCCGGCCACTCAGTCGGGCCATGGCGGCGACGGGCGCGTCGGCGCGGCGTTGCAGTAGGAGCGACGGCACGAGGTTGGGGAGGGACGGCCCCACGGGCGTCGCCCGCACGACGATGTCGCGCTCGCGCCACCGCAGCACCCGGCTGTCGCCGTCGCACGACCAGTCGAGCGTGCCCAGCTCCTTGGGGAACCCCCAGTTGTCCCGACCACCCCGGCGGCTCTCCGAGGTCGTCACCACCATCGTCGTCACGCACATCCCCAGCCGGGCCCCGACCCGGGCGGGCTCGCTCAGGGCCAGCTCGAGGTAGGGGCCGACGGGCGAGTCGGCGTAGTGGGCGGCCGCCAGCAGGTTGGGCCCCGGCATTCGGTGAAGCACGGGGGGCATGGGTGCGCTGGAGGGTCGACCCCGCACCAGCGCCACCACGAGCTCACCGGCCAGCGACCACGGGGCGGGCGGCGCGTCCACCCCACCACGGTACGACACACCATTGCGAGAAGCTCCCGCCCCCCCTAGCAGAGCGGACGACGGCCTGGCAAGGCGCTGTGCGTGGTTCAATCCGACGATGCGAGTTGCCATCGTCGCCCCGCCATGGGCGCCGATCCCACCCGACCTCTACGGCGGTATCGAGCAGGCCGTCGACACCCTGGCCCGGGGAATCCACCGGGCCGGCCACGAGGTGGTGCTCTTCACCACCGGTGATTCGACCTGCCCGGTGCCGCGCCGCTGGCTCCTCCCCGCCGCCGAGGGTCAGCGGATCGGGCTCGCCGTCGCCGAGGTTCGTCACGTGATGGCCGCCTACGACGTGGCACGCGAGTACGACATCGTCCACGACCATACGATCGTCGGCCCGCTGTACTCGGAACGCTACCCCGAGCTGCGGGTGGTCACGACCGTCCACGGCCCCCTCGACGAGGAGCTGATCGACCTCTACCGCCGCCTCGGCACCCGGGTGCCGATCATCGGGATCTCCGAGGCCCAACGCCGCCCCGCGCCCGACATCCCCATCG
>DASZJY010000169.1:0-23265 GCA_035947635.1 Acidimicrobiales bacterium
CCCCTCTTCAGGCGCGAACGGGTGACGGCATGGTTCCCCATCGTGACCAGTGAGGCGAACCGAGTCGTCGCCCTCTGGCGCGGCGTCGCCGAGAGCAACGGTGAAGTCGACCTGAACCGCGACAGCACCGAGTTGGCGCGGCGGGTCATCGCCCGGGTGGTGTTCGGCCCCGACGCCGACCGGTTGCGCCCAGTGTTCGCTGAGCGCCTGCCCTACCTGAGCGAGCGGGCGTTCAACCGCGGCGTGTCCCCCATCCGAATCCCGGACAGCTGGCCCACGCCGGGGAACCGCAAGGCAGCGGGCGCGAAGAGGGTCATTCGCGAGGCGGTGGACGGCGAGATCGCTCGTCGTCGGCGGGAGCCCACCGAAGGCGATGACCTCCTCACGCTGCTCCTCCAGGCGCCCGACCCGGAGGGCGGCCCCGGCCTCGACGACGGCGAGGTCCGAGAGCAGGTGTTCCCCTACCTCCTCGCCGGCGGCGACCAACCGGCGACGGCCGTCGCCTTCGTCCTGCACCTCCTCGGTCACCATCCGGAGGCGCAGCGCCGGGTGCACGAGGAGCTCGACGCCGTCCTTGGTGGCCGGCCCCTCACCCCCGCCGACATTGAAGCCCTCACCTACACAACGGCGGTCATCAAGGAGACCATGCGCCTGTACCCACCCGCGTACGGGCTGCCCCGCAGGGCCGAGAAGGAGCAGCGGTACCGCGGCTACAGGATTCCGGCCGGCTCGCAGACCGTGAGCGCGCCATGGGTCACCCACCGGCACCCAGCCTTCTGGGACGAGCCCGGGCACTTCGATCCCCAGCGCTTCACGCCCGAGGCCGAGGCGGCGCGCCCTCCCTTCGCCTACTTCGCCTTCGGTGGGGGACCCCACGGCTGCGTCGGCGTCCACTTGGCCATGCTGGAGACGACCGTCGCCACCGCCACCATCTTGCAGGCGTACCGGGTCGTCACCTACCCGCGCAAGGTCTCGCTTACGACGGGGACCACGCTCCGACCGAAGGCGGCCATGCCCGCCCGGGTCATGGCGCGCTGACGCTAGCCCTGGCTACCTGGTCTTCGGGTGCTCGAGGATGGCTTCCCTCTCGGCGCCTGAAAACGACCCGGGGGAGAGAGGCGGGACCTCACCGGTCGTGGCCATGTGCTCGAAGGTCTCGTCCCCCACTGGCGACGGCTCGTTGTCCTCCGTCGGAACGATGCCCTTCAGGGCTGTCCGCTTCCCAGGGGCGAGCAGACGACGCCAGATCACGGGTTGTAGACGTAGAAACCGCGCCCGGTCTTGCGTCCCAAGAGGCCAGCCTCGACCATCCTCGACAACATCGGTGGTGGGGCGTACAGCGGTTCCTTGAACTCCTCGTACAGCGATCGAGCCGCAGCCAGGGTGGTGTCGAGGCCGATGAAGTCGGCCAGGGCCAATGGTCCCATCGGGTGGTTGCACCCCAGCACCATCCCGGCATCGATGTCCTCGGCCGTAGCGAAGCCCGACTCCAGCATGCGGATGGCCGAGACCAGGTAAGGGATGAGCAGCGCATTGACGATGAAGCCGGCCCGGTCCTTGGAGCGGATGACCCGCTTGTCGAGGACCTCCTCGGCGAAGGAGTGGACGACCTGGGTCGTCTCGTCGCTGGTCAGCAGCGACGAGACCAGCTCCACCAGCTTGAGGACCGGCACGGGGCTGAAGAAGTGGAGGCCCAGAACGTGTTCGGGCCGCCCGGTGGCCATGGCCAGCTTCATGATCGGGATCGCCGAGGTGTTCGACGCGAGGATGGCCCCGTCGGGCACGACCTTGTCGAGGGTGGCGAACACGTCGAGCTTCAGCGCTTCGGACTCGGACACTGCCTCGAGGACGAGCTGCCGATCGGCGAGCTCACCCATGTCGGTGGTGAGACGGACGTTGGCCAGAGCGGCCGCGGCGTCCTCGTCCGACAGCTTGCCCCGGCGGCGCGCCCGCTCGAGAGAGCTCCGGATGCGAGCCTCGCCGCCCGCCACTGCGTCGCCGTCGACCTCGCGGACCACGACGTCGAGGCCGGCTCGGGCGCAGACCTCGGCGATCCCCGACCCCATCAGACCGCAGCCGACCACTCCGACGCGCTCGATCATCGGCTGGCCCGAGCGTCCGATTGCCCGGACGACAGCTCGTGGACGCGCAGTGTGCTCGTGCTGCCCGTGCGGCCCGGCTCGCCGGCCACCATCACGACGCGATCTCCAGGTCGACCCCTGCCCGATCGCAACATGGCCTCGTTCATCTGGGCGACCTCCTCATGGCTGTCCCGGGCCACGGCCGCGACCGACGTGTCCACGCCCCAGGTCAGGGCGAGCTGGTTGCGGACCGCCGGCTCGGACGTGAACGCCAACACGGGGATCGGCGAGCGGTGGCTGGCCAGGCGCTGGGCCGTCATCCCCGTGCGGGTGAACGCCACCAGCGCCCGGGCGTCGACGGTCGCGCCCACACGCACGGCGGCGGCGGCGATCGCCTCCTCGGGTGACGTCATGGGACGACCGAGGGCGGGAATGCGGGACAGGGCCCGGTCCTCGGCGGCGGCCGCGATGCGGGAGACCGTTGCCACTGCCTCCACGGCATAGCCCCCGACACTGGTCTCGCCCGCCAGCATCAATGCGTCGGCACCGTCGAGCACGGCGTTCGCCACGTCGGAGGCCTCCGCTCGCGTCGGCCGCGAGTGGTGGATCATGGACTCGAGCATCTGCGTGGCGACGATGACGGGCTTTCCGCGCTCGCGTGCCAGTTGCACGACATCCTTCTGGATGAGCGGCACCTGCTCGGGTGACACCTCGATGGCGAGATCGCCCCGAGCCACCATGAGCCCGTCGAAGGTGTCGACGATCGCATCGATGTCGGTGACCGCTTCGGGCTTCTCGATCTTGGCGATCAGGGGCACGCTCTTGCCGAGCGAATCCATGACGTAACGCGCCGCCGCCGCATCGCCGGCCTGGCGCACGAACGAGAGGGCCACCATGTCGACCCCCAGCTCCAAGGCGAAGGTGAGGTCCTCGACGTCCTTCTCGGTGAGCGCCGGCGTGCCCATCCGGGTGCCTGGCAGGTTGACGCCCTTGTGGTCCGACAGCGGCCCGCCCTCCACGACCCTGCAGGAGACCTCCCGGCCGTCGGAGGAGACCGCGGAGAGCTTGATCAGGCCGTCGTCGATCAGGAGGGTGTCGCCGGGCAACAGCTCCCGGGCTAGCGCCTCGTAGCTCACGGAGGCTCCCTGGCTCGTCCCCTGACCAGGCTGTGTCCTGACCGTGAAAACGGACCCCGGCACCAGGACGGCCACGCCCCCCTCGAAGCTCCCGAGCCGGATCTTCGGGCCCTGGAGGTCGACGAGCACTCCGATCGCCTTGCCGCTCGCCTCCGACGCAGCGCGGACCCCGGCGTAGGTGGCGGCATGCTCGGCGAGGGTCCCGTGCGAGAGGTTCAGCCGGGCGACGTCCATGCCCGCGTCGACCAGGGCGAGGATGGCGTCCGGTGAGCTGCTCACCGGACCGAGGGTGCAGATGATCTTGGAGCGCCGACCGCTCACGCCCGCAACGGCTCCCGCGCCTCGGGATCGATGCCGTAGCGCGCGATGGCGTCGGCCACCTCCTCGCCCTTCCCGTGGCCGGTGTCGGCGAGGGCGGCCAGCACGGCCACCACCACGTGAGCGGCGTCGGTCTCGAAGTGACGCCGCAGGGCGGCCCGGGCGTCGGAACGGCCGTAGCCGTCGGTGCCGAGCGTCGTCATGTGGCCCGGGACCCACTGCGAGACCTGATCGGGCACCGCCTTCATGAAGTCGGTGACGGCGACGGTCGGTCCCTCGCTGTTCGACAGCACCTCGGTCAGGTACGGGGTGCGGACCAGGTCGGTGGGGTGCAGACGGTTCCACCGGACCGCGGCCAGCGCGTCCTCGCGCAGCGCCTTGTAGGACGTCACGCTCCACAGCTCGGCAGCCACGTCGTGGTGCTCGGCGAGGAGTTGTCGGGCCTCGCGCGCCGCGCCGTGGGCCGTTCCGCTGAACAGGATGGTCGCCGGGCGGGCGCCCCCATCGGGTGCCGGCGCGAAGCGGTAGATCCCCCGCAGGATCCCCTCCTCGGCGCTGACACTGCTTCCGGGGCCAGCGGGCCCGGGGGGCATGGCCGGCATCGGGTAGTTCTCGTTGTACAGGGTGAGGTAGTAGAAGACATCCTCGGGGTCGTCGCCGTACATGCGGCGGATGCCGTCCCGGATGATGGTGGCCACCTCGTAGGCGAATGCCGGGTCGTAGGCCGCCAGGTTGGGCACCGTGGAGGCCAGCACCAGGCTGTGGCCGTCCTGGTGCT
Organism: Acidimicrobiales bacterium; assembly: GCA_035947635.1. Classification (GTDB taxonomy): domain Bacteria; phylum Actinomycetota; class Acidimicrobiia; order Acidimicrobiales; family AC-14; genus DASZJY01. The sequence goes on from DASZJY010000169.1 coordinate 4,314, forward strand.
GGAGGCCCTCCCCGTTCAGGGTGGTGCGGCCGGCGGTCGCTCCGAGCAGGAAGCCCCGGCCCCGCACGTCGCCGAAGGCCCAGATGAGGTCGCCCACCCGTTGGAAGCCGAACATCGAGTAGAAGATGTAGAAGGGGATCATGGCCTCGCCCCAGGTCGCGTAGGCCGTGCCGGCGGCCGCGAACGACGCCATCGATCCCGCCTCGGTGATGCCCTCCTCGAGGATCTGGCCCTGCTCGCTCTCCCGGTAGGCGAGCTTCATGGCGCCGTCGACGGGGTCGTAGCGCTGGCCCTTGTGGGCGTAGATCTTGACCTCGCTGAAGAGCGAGTCGAGCCCGAACGTGCGGGCCTCGTCGGGGACGATCGGCACCACCCGGCTCCCCATCGTGTCGTCCCGCAGGAGCGAGCGGAGGAGGCCGGCGAAGGCCATGGTGGTGGAGACGGCCCGATTCCCGGACCCTCCGAGGAGGTCGTCGAAAACCGCCGGCGCCGGTTGCCCGGGCGGGGTCGAGCGGACGACGCGCCGGGGGACGGAGCCGCCCAGGGCCCGCCGGCGGTGGTGCAGGTAGCGCTCCTCCTCCGAGCCGGCCGGTAGGCGGACGTAGGGCGGCAGATCGGCGGTGAGGGCCTCGTCGGGAATGCGGTCGGCCAACCCGAGCCGGTCGCGCAGAGAGGCCAGCTGGTTCCGGGGGATCTTCTTCATCTGGTGGGCGGCGTTGCGGCTCTCGATGGCGCTGCCGAGGCGGGATCCCTTCAGTGTCTTGGCGAGGACCACCGTTGGGGCACCCGTGTGCTCCACCGCCCTGGTGTAGGCGGCGTAGAGCTTGCGCCGGTCGTGGCCGCCGCGGGGCAGCGTGAACACGGGGTCGTCGTCGGGCAGGTGGGCGACCATCTCCTGCAGCCGGGGATCGGCTCCGAAGAAGTGCTCGCGCACGTACGCCGGGCCCTCCACCGAGAGCTTCTGGTACTCGCCGTCGAGGGTCGCGTTCATCTTGTCGAGCAGCGCCCCGCCGACGTCGGCGGACAGCAGCTCCTCCCAGCGGGCGCCCCACACGACCTTGGCCACGTTCCAGCCCGCCCCCCGGAACACCGCCTCCAGCTCCTGGATGATCTTGCCGTTGCCGCGCACGGGCCCGTCCAGGCGCTGGAGGTTGCAGTTCACCACGAAGATCAGGTTGTCGAGCCCTTCCCGGGCGGCCAGGGAGAGGGCGCAGAGGGTCTCGGGCTCGTCGCACTCGCCGTCGCCAAGGAAGCACCACACCGTCGAACGGCTGGTGTCGACGATTCCCCGCTGGGCCAGGTAGCGGTTGAAGCGGGCCTGGTAGATGGCGTTGATCGGGCCCAGCCCCATCGACACGGTGGGGAACTCCCAGAACTCGGGCATGAGCCGCGGATGGGGGTAGCTCGACAGGCCCCCGCCGTCGATCTCGCGCCGGAAGCCGTCGAGCTGGGCCTCGTCGAGGCGTCCCTCCAGGAACGCCCGGGCGTAGATCCCCGGTGTGGCGTGGCCCTGGAAGAAGACCTGGTCGCCCCCCTGGCCGTCGTCCTTGCCCCGGAAGAAGTGGTTGAAGCCCATCTCGTAGAGGCAGGCCGCCGACGCCGGCGTGGACAGGTGCCCGCCGATGCCATCGCTGAGGGCGTTGGCCCGGGTGACCATCACCGCCGCGTTCCAGCGCACGAGACCCTCGATACGGCGCTCCAGGACGACGTCTCCCGGGTAGGCCGGTTCGTCACCGGGCGGGATGCTGTTGAGGTAGGGAGTGCCGATGCCGGTCGGGAAGCCCATCTCCCGCTCGGCGGCGCGGTGGAGGAGGCGCGTCAGCACCAGTCGGGCCGCCGGCGTGCCGTGGGTGTCGATGACGGCGTCGAGCGAATCGACCCACTCGCCGGTGAGGCCGGTGTCCACGTCGGGCAGCTGGCGGGCGAAGCCGCCGTCGAGGTTGACCGGAAGCGTCACGTGGCCACTCGGAGAAGCGTCGCCTCGCCCTGCCCGCCCCCGCCGCACAGGGCAGCGGCCCCGAACCCGCCGCCGCGGCGGTGGAGCTCCTGCACCAGCGTCATGACGACACGGGCGCCGGAGGCCCCGATGGGGTGGCCGAGGGCGATGGCTCCACCGTTGACGTTCACGTTGTCGTCGTCGACCCCCAGGTCGGCGATCGATGCCGCACTCACGGCGGCGAACGCCTCGTTGATCTCGAACAGGTCGACGTCGTCGACCGTGCGACCGACCTTGTCGAGGGCGCGGCGGATGGCCCGCGACGGCTGGGTCAGGAGCGACGGGTCGGGACCGGCGACCATGCCGAAGCCCACCAGCTCGGCGAGCGGTGTCAGGCCCAGCTCTTCGGCCTTCGCCTGGCTGATCACGACGACGGCGGCAGCACCGTCGGAGATCTGGGACGCGTTGCCGGCCGTGATCGTGCCGTCGGGCGAGAATGCGGGCCTGAGGCGGGCCAGGCTCTCGGCCGTGGTCTCGGGCCGGACACCTTCGTCGGCCTCGACCACGATCGGGTCCTTTCGTTGGGGGACCGACACCGGAGCGATCTCCTCGGCGAACCGGCCCTCCTTGAGGGCGATGGCCGCCCGCTCGTGGCTCTTGGCCGCCAGCTCGTCCTGCACGGCCCGCGAGATCGACGCCTCCTGCACGTACGCCTCCGTGCCCGCCCCCATGTGCACGCCGTCGAAGGCGCACCACAGGCCGTCGCGGATCATCGAGTCGACCGCGGTGGCGTCGCCCAGGCGGTACCCGGCGCGGGCCCCCGGGAGCAGGTGGGGGGCCTGGGTCATCGATTCCATGCCCCCTGCGACGACGACGTCGGCATCGCCGGCCTGGATCATCTGGTCGGCCATGTAGATCGCATGCATGCCCGACAGGCACACCTTGTTGACGGTGACGGCGGGAACCTCCATGGGGACCCCACCCTTGACAGCCGCCTGGCGGGCGGGGTTCTGCCCCTGGCCCGCCTGGAGCACGTGGCCCATGATCACATGGTCCACCTGGTCGGGCTCGATGCCGGCTCGGGCCAGCGCGGCACTGATGGCGGAACCGCCGAGCTCGGCGGCCGAGAGCGGGGCCAGCGAGCCCGACAGCTTGCCGATCGGGGTACGGGCGTAGGAGGCGAGAAGTGATCCAGGCATGAGTCGTTCTCCGTTGCTCAGCGGGTGGTGGGGTAGGCGTAGAAGCCCTGGCCGGTCTTGCGGCCCAGCTGTCCGGCCGTCACCATCCGCTTGAGCAGCGGGGCGGGCGCGCAGCAGGGGTCACGGCGCTCTTCGTGGAGCGCGTTCAGGATGGAAAGGCTGGTGTCGAGGCCGACCATGTCCAGCAGCTCGAGCGGGCCCATCGGGAAGCCACAGCCCCCCTTCATGGCGGCGTCGATGTCCTCCTTGGAGGCGATCTCCCGGTCGAGCATCTGGACCGCGCCGTTGAGGTAGGGGAACAGCAGGGCGTTGACGATGAAGCCGGCGTTGTCCTTGACCGTCACCGCCTCCTTGCCGCAGTCCTCGGCGAACCGGCGGGTGGCGTCGAGTGTGTCGTCCCCGGTGCTCGGGGTGTGCACGATCTCCACGAGGGGCATCCGGGGCGCGGGGTTGAAGAAGTGGAGCCCGAGGACGCGGTCGGGGCGGCTCGTGCCCATGGCGATGTCGGCCACCCCGAGGGTCGACGTGTTGGTGGCCAGGATGGTGTCGTCGGGGCAGACCCGGTCGAGCTCGCGGAACATGTCCTTCTTGACGTCGAGATCCTCGACGACGGACTCCACGACGATGTCGCAGGGCACCAGGTCGGCCAGATCCGTGGTCGCCTTGACGCGGGCGAGGGCGGCGCCGCTGTCCTCGACCGACAGCTTCCCTTTGTCGACCTGCACATCGAGCGACTTGGCCACGCGCCCGACGGCGGCGTCGGCCGACGCCTGCGTGCGGCCCCGCAGCACCACGTCGAAGCCGGCCTTGGCCGCGACCTCGGCGATCCCGGACCCCATCATCCCGGATCCGGCAACCCCTACTGACTTGATGTCGATCATCTCTGTCTCCTCGTCTTCATGCTGCGTCGATTTCGGTGCGTCGTTGCGTCGCTTGCGTCAGCCGTGCACGTAGGTGCCGGGCGCGTCGGCAACGGGGGGATGGTCGGTGCTCCCCATGTCGTTTGGCGACCGGCGGCTGCCGGCACGGGCCTCGATCCAGCCGGCCCAGTCCTCCCACCACGTGCCAGGGTGCTGGACGGCATCCGCCAACCAGGCCTCGGGCTCCGGAGGAAGCTCCTCGTTGGTCCAGTGCTGCCGCTTGGGCCCGGGCGGGTTGACAATGCCGGCGATGTGGCCGGCCGAGCTCAGCACGAAACGGACCTGCCCCGCGAGCAGCCCGGTGGTGGCATAGGAGGACTTCCAGGGCGTGATGTGGTCCTTCTCGGCGGCGAGCACGTAGGTGTCGGCCGTGACGTCGTCGAGCCGCAGCCGTCTGCCCGCCAGCGCCAAGTTGCCGCGGGCGAGGCGGTTCTCCAGGTAGAAGGCGCGCAGGTAGCCGGAGTGGGTGGCCTCGGGTACCCGGGTGGGGTCGGCGTTCCAGGCCAGGATGTCGAACGCCGGCGGCGTCTGTCCCATGAGCCAGTTGCTCCCGACGTAGTTCCAGATGAGGTCGTTGGCGCGCAGCGAGTCGAAGGTCGTCGCCATCTCCCTCCCGTCGAGGAAGCCGTGCTCGGCCATGCGGCGCTCCACGCCCGCCACCGCCTCGGCGTCGGTGAAGGCGCCCAGGGCACCCGGCTCGCTGAAGTCCACGAGCGTGTTCAGGAGAGTCACCGATCGCACACGCTCGTCCCCGGCCTGGGCCAGGTAGGCGCTGAGCATCACGGCCAGCGTGCCGCCGACGCACAGGCCGGCCACGTTCACGTGCTTCGATCCGGTGATCTCTGCGACCACGTCGAGGGCCTGGGCGAGCCCCCGCAGCATGTAGTCGTCGAGCGTCACCTTGCGCATGGACTCGTCAGGATTGCGGTAGCTGATGGCGAAGGTGGTGTGGCCGTGGCTGACCGCCCACTCCACGAAGCTCCGGCCCGGGGCCAGGTCCATGATGTAGAACCGGTTGATCCACGGCGGGCTCAGGAGCAGGGGGACCTCGAAGACCGACTCCGTCTGCGGTGCGTACTGGATCAGCTCCATGAGGTCGTTGCGGAAGACGACCTTGCCCGGTGTGCACGCCAGGTTCCCGCCGACCTCGAACTGCGACGCGTCGACCTGGCGGGGCCGAGCCCCGTTCTCGGCCACGTCGTCGAGGAAGTTGGCCACCCCGGCCAGCACGCTCGCCCCCCTGGTCTCGCTGGCCTTCCTAAGGGCGGCGGGGTTGCTCCACAGGAAGTTGGTCGGCGCCAGCGCGTCGACGACCTGCCCGAGGGCGAACGTCGCCTTCTCGGCGGTGGGCCCTTCCAGGCCACTCACCTCGTCCAGCTCGCGGGCGCACTCCGACAACGCCAGGTACGCCTGGCGGTGCCCGAGGAACCAGGGGTTGTCGTCCCACGCCGGGTCCGTGAAGCGGCGGTCGTCGGTGGGGGGGGTGCAGGTCGTCGCGCCCTCCCAACCGAGGACTCGGGCGACGCTCTCGGCGCCCGCCACGGCCAAGCCTCCGGTCAGGCGGGTGGCTGCCCGCAGCGCGGCCACCGGATGCTGGGCCAGGCCGGTGGCGAGCTGGACCAGGGCCGGCGCGAAGGCGGCGGGGTCGACAGACGCCATGGGCTCCGTCTCGGCGCCGCCGGTCTCGGCGCCGCTCTCCTCAGCATGCGCTTCGGCGCGCGCCGTCGTCATACCCTCGTCTCGTTCCGGTCGACGCCGCCCGGGAAGGCGGTGTAGTAGCGATAGACGATGTCGGCCACGCAACCGGGCTTCGGTGCGCCCTCGATCTCGAAGGTGAGACGGAAGGTGACCTGCACGCCGCCATCGATCCTGTCGGCGGCGGGCACCTCGATGGCGGCCCGGACCCGAGAGCCGACCGGTACGGGCGCGGGGAATCGGACCCGGTTGGAGCCGTAGTTGAGGACCAGGCCCACGTCCTTGACGGCCACCACCTCGTCGAGGAACACGGTGCCCAGCGAGAGAGTGAAGTAGCCGTGGGCGATCGTGGTGCCGAAGGGGCCGGCCCCGGCCCGGTCGGGATCGACGTGGATCCACTGCTCGTCGCCGGTGAGCCGGGCGAAGGTGGAGACGTCTTCCTGGGTGATGACGCGCCAGGAGCTGTGCCCCAGGAGCTCACCCACCCGGGACGCGAGCTCGTCCAGTGACATCACCGCGGGGGTCAAGACCTGGACTTCGACATGGTTGCCTCGGGGTGGTTGGTCGGACTGCGTCGCGCCTGTCCTTTCGCTCGCTGCGTCCGCGTACGTTCCCTGGAGAAGGAAAAGGAGGAAGAGAGCCCGAACGGCGTCCGGACGCCCCATACGCGACGACGGGACCCGCCGCTGGAAGGCTCGAATGGCTAACCGCATCGCGTTGCAGCGCCGTCGAGTTCCTCACTGTACTACCCCGCGCTTCATGCTCCAAACAGGTGCGTGATAATCCAAGCGTTCAGTGACCCGTGCGGTTTGAATCGAGCGAGTGCGTGGTAAAGTTAACGGACTACAGAAACCAAGGAGTGTTCATTCATGCCGACCGCGCTCGAAACCACAACCGCCATCCAGGACAAGGTCTTCGCCGGGATCGAGGCCAGCCAGAAGGCGGTCGTCGACTACGTCCGCGCCTGGGCCGAGACGGTCGAGACGACGTTCTCGAAGCTCCCCGAGCTCGCCACCGCCGAGCCCCTGAAGCCGAGCCAGGTGCTGGAGACCACCCTCGGGTTCACCGAGAAGGTCGTGGCCAGCCAGCGCGAGTTCGCCAGCCGTCTGTTCGAGGCGGCCCTGCCCGCCACCCAGGTGGCAACGAGGGCGACCAGCCAGGCTGCCACTCAGGCTGCCAAGGTCTCGACGCCCAAGGGCTGAGCCCCGGAGCCAGGGAGGGCGCGCCGCTCCCTCCCTGGCCCTGCCAGAGTGGACGGGTGGCGCGGCACCACCGGGGGGAGGGCGGGTGACCGACGCCGAGGACCCCTGGGCCGCTCAGCTCGAGACGTTCGGGACATTCCTGCGGTCGCAGCGCCGCCTGGCGAACCTGTCGCTGCGCGAGATGGCGGAGCGCACGAAGGTGTCGAACGCCTATCTCAGCCAGATCGAACGGGGAATGCACGCGCCGTCGGTGCGGGTACTCCGTTCGATCGCCCGCGCCCTCGACCTCTCCGCCGAGGCCATGCTGGCCCAGGCCGGCCTCCTCGAGGACGAGCCCGTCACCGAGGAAGGTACGGGCAAGCCATCGCCCACGGAAGCTGTCATCCGCGGCGACCGCCTGCTGACCGACGACCAGAAAGAAGCGCTGCTCTCTGTCTACCGAAGCTACGTCGCCGGCAACCGGCGCAGCGGTGACTCCTGACGCCGAGCAGCCCGTGGCCGTCGAGGTCGGCCGCCAGGCCACCGAGGCCCTCGGGCCCGAGGCCGGTTTGCTCGCCGGAGTCGACACCGCGGGATTCGCCCAAGCCCTCGGCCAGGTGGCCGAGGCCCTTGCCCGTCGCCCCGACCTGGCGCTGGCCGCCACCCACCGCTACGCCGTGACCTTGGCCGTGGCCGGCTCGACCGCCGTCGCGCGGTCGTTCGGAGCCCCGGTCCCCGCCCCGCTGGAGGTCGACCCCGGTGACCGCCGGTTCCAGGACGCCGGTTGGGAGCGCTCACCCTGGTTCTTCGGGCTCCGCCAGTGGTACCTGGCGTGGGCCCGGTACCTGCACGACCTGGTGGACTCCGCCGGCCTCGAGTCGCAGGCGGCGGACAAGGCCCACTATGCGACCGACCTGCTCGTCGACGCGCTCGCGCCGACGAACGTGTTCTGGACGAACCCCGCGGCCCTGCGGCGAGCGTTCGAGACCAACGGGCGGTCGGTCTTCGCCGGCCTCAGCAACTTCCTTCGTGACCTGACCACCAATCGAGGCAGGCCTCGACAGGTCGACACCTCGGCGTTCCGCGTCGGCGAGAACCTGGCGTGCACCGCGGGCAAGGTCGTCTTCCGCAACGACCTCATGGAGCTGATCCAGTACGCCCCGCAGACCGAGACCACCTTCGAGGTCCCCCTGCTCTGCAGCCCACCGTGGATCAACAAGTACTACATCATGGACCTGGCGCCCGGGCGCAGCTTCGTGGAGTGGGCAGTGGCCAAGGGCCACACCGTCTTCTCCATCAGCTACCGCAACCCCGACGAGTCGATGCGCAACGTCGCCCTCGACGACTACCTCCTGAGTGGTCCCTACGACGCCCTCGACGTGATCGCCGACATCACCGGGACCGATCAGGTCAACATCGTCGGTCTCTGCCTGGGCGGCACCCTCACCGCCATGCTGCTCGCCCACTTGGCAGCCAGCGGCAAGGACCGGGTTCGGTCGGCCACGCTGCTGAACACCCTCGTGGACTTCAGCGAGCCGGGGCCGATGGGCCGCTTTCTCGACCGGGCCTCGGTCGAACGCCTGAGCGAGCGGATGCTGCAACGCGGTTACCTCGAGTCGACCGAGATGTCGGGGATGTTCGACCTCCTGCGGGCCCGAGACCTGATCTGGAACTACGTGGTCAGTGGCTGGCTCCTGGGCGAGCAACCCCCGGCCTTCGACATCCTGGCCTGGAACGCCGACGGCACACGGATGCCGGCGGAGATGCACTCGTTCTACCTTCGCTGTTGCTACGTCGAGAACCAACTGGCTCGAGGTGAGATGTCCCTGGCCGGGACTCGACTGGACCTCGGCCAGATCACGTCCGACACGTACGTCCTCTCGGCCCGGGACGATCACATCGCGCCCTGGAAGTCGTCGTACGCGGCGACGCGGCTGCTCGGCGGGAAGGTTCGCTTCGTGCTCAGCTCCTCCGGCCATGTCGCCGGGATAGTCAACCCACCCGGCTCGCGGCGCGTGTACTGGACCAATGACCAGATCTCCGGCGACCCGGAAGCATGGCTGACCGGGGCCGAGGAGCACCGCGGGTCGTGGTGGCAGGACTGGGCCGACTGGATTGCCACCCGGGCCGGTGACCGCCGGCCCCCGCCGCCGCTCGGCAGCAAGGCTCATCCACCCATCACCGACGCCCCCGGCGGCTACGTCCACGAGCGGTAGCTGACCCAGGACGGGCCCGGTCGTCACCTGGTCTTGAGGTACTCGAGGATCGCCTCTCTCTCAGCCCGGGTGAGCTGGGTGCCGTACAGGTGGCCGCCGTTGGCGTTGCCCCGCAAGGACGTGTCGAAGCGGAACCCCGCCCGCTCGGCATCGGGCCCGGTGGCGACGAAGCCCATGTTCCGGTAGTCGTAGACGTCGTAGCCCCGGTAGAACGTTGTCGGCCGCTCCCCGGGGAACAGCAGCGCCCGTATGGTCGGCACGCTCCCGTTGTGGAGGTAGGGCGCACGCAGCCACACGCCGTCGAGGGGCATGTTGGCGTAGCCGTCGGTCTTGCGAAAGTGGGTGAACCGCCAGGGCTTGCCCTCGCCGATGGTGTTCATCTTCTCGACCAGGTCGGGCGTGAACGAGTTGACCCGCTCGCGGTCGGTGCCGATCTCCGGCAGCGGAGTGACCTGGCCGACCCGCGCTCCCCCGAAGTCGTGACACGCCGCACACTCCCGGGCGTACAGCCGGGCCCCCATCTCGGCCCGGACCCTGTCGATCTGGTCGGGGGGGAAGGGGGGAGGCGGGAAGTCGAGGATCCACCGCTCGATGCGCTCCATCGAGTCGACGTCGAGGGAGTCGTCGGATGCCCCCGCCCCGATGGCTGCGCTCTTGTTGCGCTCGGACAGCGAGCTGTTGTTGCCGTCCCAGTGCAGGTACATCCCCTCCCGCTGGCCCTGGTTCCAGATGGTGGGCAGGTCGCTCGTGCCCACCGTGTCGTCCCTGGCCATGTCGAAGCCGAGGAGCTCCTTGTAGGGGTTGAAGGTGTCGACCCGGCCCGGGCCCCACGGCGGCTGGCGGTCCATCCAGCTGAAGTCGACGTCCAGCTCCTCGAGGGCCTTCTCGGTGCGGGGGATGACGAAAAGGCGGTAGACGAGGGACTGGAGCCACGGCAGCCCGCCGTCGGCGCGGATCGCCTCGAGGAGGGTGTCGGCGTTGAAGCGGGGGTCGCGCCCGGCGTCGCGGAGGAACTGGACGTAGGCGCGGAGGTTGAACTGGTTGGCCGGCATGCCCAGGACGATCCGGGGTGGCGCATCGGGCGCGTCGCGCACGGTGCTGACGTGGCACACCGCGCAGTTCACGCCGATCATCCCGATCGGCACCTCGCGGTGGCTCGTGCCGATGGGCCGCCGGTGGCCGGGCTCGTAGATGAAGCCGAAGCGTTCATAGCCCTGGCCCGGCCCGGGCGGGAGGAGGTCGGCGAAGACAGTGGGCAGCACGTACCAGATCCGGTCGGGAAGCCCGGCCCGCGCCTCGGCACCGATCGAGCCGTACTTGAAGTGCTCCTGGATGTCGTCGTACTGATCGGGCACGTTGTGCTTGAGGAGCAGGACGGCGCCGATGCCGGCGGCGAGAACGATGACGGCGGCCAGGCCGGTGAGACCGACGGCGATCTTGCGCATCACGCCTTGGCCCCTCCGCTGAACACGGGAGGGTCGTAGACCGACATCACCTGCTCGATCATCTCCTCACGGGAGTCGAAGCGCTTCTCCTCGTAGCAGCCGAGCGGGTGCATGAGCACGTTCATGAGGCAGCGGTTGCAGTAGGTGCACGGCCGGGGGGCGCGGTCGTGCCCGGCGGCGAAGAGGTTCACCAGGTCGTTGTTGGCGACCAGCGGGCGGGCGATGGACACCGCGTCGCAGTCGCCCTGCTCGATCGCCCTGCGGATGACCGACGCCGTCTGGAAGCCGCCGGTGCAGATGACGGGCACCGACACCGCTTGCTTCACCGCCCGGGCCAACGGCAGGTTGATGCCCTCGATCACCGGGCCACGCGCACGCGTCCACCACCACCGCCAGAGCTTGTTCAGCGGCCAGGTACGGAAGATGAAGAAGTTCCGCAGCGTGTACCGCCCGCTCGAGAACATGGTGCCGTACACGCGGGGGGCGAGGTCGACGGGGAAGTCGCCGGCCGGGTTGCGGGGATGGGGGAAGCTCGTCCCACTGGAGACGTGGATGGCGTCGACGCCTGCCTCTTCTGCCCACCGGCACACCTGCAGGCTCTCCTCCAGGGTGTTGCCCGGCTTCTCCCAGGGAAACAGGGCGTTGTTGTGCTCGCCCACGCTGATCTTGGCCTGGAAGTGGAAATCGTCGCCCACCTCCCGGCGGACGGCCCGGATGACCTCGAGCAGGAAGCGGGCCCGGTTCTCGAGGGGGCCGCCGTAGTCGTCGGTGCGGTCGTTGATGGCCGAGCTCAGGAACTGGGTGAACAGGTAGCCGTTGGCCGAGTGCAGCTCGACGCCGTCGAGCCCCGCCTCCCGGGCCCGGCGGGCACCGGCGGCGAAAGCCCGTACGGTCTGGGCGATCTCCTCCCGCGTCATGGGGTCGGCCCGCAGGCCGTGCACGCTCTCGGGCTCTTTGGTCGGAGCGATGCCCCTGGGGCTGTCGACGCCGACGATGTCGCGCTGCCGTCCGGCGTGGCTCAGCTGCAGGATGAAGCGGCAGTCGTGCTCGTGGACCCGCCGGCCCAGCTCCCGCCAGAACGGGATGCGCTCGTCGGAGTCGATGGTGGCGTAGTTGGGGATGATCCGTCCTTGCAGCGTCACCGGGACGAACGAGGAGACGATGGCGCCGACGCCGCCGCGGGCGAACTTGAGCTCCCAGTTGATCCGCACCGGGCTGCCCGACCCGTCGTAGTTGTCGAAGCGACCGGAGATGTTCGAGCGGAACACCCGGTTCTTGACCGTCAGGTTCCGGAAGCGGAGGGGCTCGAAGAGCACGTCGGTTGCGGCGCCACCCTGAGCCAAGACCCGCCCTCCTCCACCGAAGCGAACGCTCCGCACAGTACTCCCGGCCCGAGGCCTGTTCCCGGCCCCTCGCTGGTACCGTTCTCCGAGGAGGTCGACGGGACCGGATGGACGTCAGTTCGCCCGACACGTGGCGGTGGATCTTCCTGGTGGTCGCCGTCGCCTTCACCGTCGGCGAGATCGCAGTAGCGGGGTCTTTCTTCCTCCTGCCCTTCGCGGTGGGCGCCCTGGCGGCAGCGATCGCCGCCTTCCTCGGCTTGTCGGTGGCCTTCGACTGGCTCGTGTTCGTGATGGTGTCGGCGGCGTCGTCGGCCGTGCTGTGGCCGCTCCGTCGCCGCCTCGACTCCCGCACGCCCCGCCACGCCATCGGCGCCAACCGTTGGGTCGGGCGCGAGGCCCTCGTGCTGCGCGACATCCCCGGCATCCAGGGGGAGACCGGCCTCGTACGCCTCGACCGGGAGGAGTGGCGGGCCGAGAGCATGATGGGCCTGCCCATCCCGAGGGGGTCGAAGGTGCTCGTCAGCCGGGTCGACGGCACCCGGCTGGTGGTGCTCCCGTTGGAGGAGCCATCGCCGCTGCCTCCCGCCGACTCGGGCAGCGGGTGACGCCGACAGTGGCGGTGCCCGTGTCCCCACGCATCTCTAGGCAACGCAAGGAGGTCCGGCCGTGGCCGTGATCATCGTTCTCGCCGCCCTGCTGTTCGTGCTCTTCGTGGTGGTGGTCAGTGGGGTGAAGATCATCCGCCCCTACGAGCGGGGGCTGGTGGAGCGGCTCGGGAAGTACCACGCCACCGAGGAGCCCGGCCTCCGCCTGATCTTCCCGTTCATCGACCGCATGGTCAGGGTCGACATGCGGGAGCGGGTCGTCGACGTGCCGCCCCAGGAGGTCATCACTTCGGACAACGTGGTGGTGTCGGTCGACGCCGTCGTCTACTACGAGGCCACCGACCCTCAGCGCCTCGTCTACAACGTCGTCGACTTCTACCTGGCCGTCACCAAGCTGGCCCAGACCAATCTCCGCAACGTCATCGGCGACATGCAGCTCGACCAGGCCCTCACGTCCCGCGACACGATCAACCTCAAGCTGCGCGACATCCTCGACGACGCCACCGACAAGTGGGGGACGCGGGTCGTGCGGGTCGAGATCCAGCGCATCGACCCGCCGGCCGACGTCATGCACGCCATGCACGAGCAGATGAAGGCCGAGCGGACCCGCCGGGCTCTGGTCACCCAGGCGGCCGGTGACAAGGAAGCGGCCATCGCCCGGGCCGAGGGCTCCAAGCAGGCGGCGATCCTGCAGGCCGAGGGTCAGCGGGAGGCGGCTGTCCTGCAGGCCGAAGGTGATGCGGCCGCCACGCGCACCGCCGCCGACGCCGAGAAGTTCCGCCAGCAGGCGGTGGCCGAGGGAGAGGCGGCCGCCATCCGCAGCGTGTACCAGGCGATCCACGAGGGCCGGGCGTCGGCCGACGTCATCGCCATCAAGTACCTCGAGACCCTCCAGGCCCTGGCCGACGGGCAGGCCACCAAGCTCATTCTCCCAACCGAGGCGACCGCGGTTCTCGGTGCCCTGAGCGGGATGAAGGAGCTGTTCGCCCAGATGGACGGGGCGGCGGCGGTGCGGCGCCCGGCGGCGTCCGGCTGAGCGGAGCGGCGGTGCGGGTCAGGGTCGGGACCTTCGACGACCTGCGGAAGCAGGGGCGCCTGGTCGGCAAGGCCGGAAGCCACGGGGTCTGCGTCTTCTGGGACGGCGGCTCCGCCTACGCCCTCGACGACCGCTGCCCCCACATGGGCTTCCCGTTGCACCGAGGGACGGTCGAGGAAGGGCTGGTCACCTGCCACTGGCACCACGCCCGCTTCGACCTGGCCACCGGCGGCACCCTCGACCCCTTCGCCGACGACTGCCGGGCCTTCCCGGTCGAGATCGACGACGGCGAGGTCTTCGTGGTCGCCGATCCCGCGCCCGTCCGCCCCGAGCACCTGGGCCGCCGCCTGCGGGAGGGCCTCGAGCAGGGGCTCACCCTGGTGACGGCCAAGTCGGTGCTGGGACTGCTCGAGGCGGGCGTCGAGCCGACCGAGATCGTGCGGCTCGGCGTCGAGTTCGGCACGGCCAACCGCAGGGAGGGCTGGGGCTCGGGGCTGACCGTGCTGGTGGCCATGGCCAACCTCCTGCCGTGGCTCGAGCCCGACGACCGTGGCCTGGCGCTGGTTCACGGCCTGGCCTTCGTCTCACGGGACACCCGCAACCACCCGCCTGCGTTCGCCCTGGCGCCGCTGGAGGCGGACGGCGCCGCCGCGTCTCTTCCTACCGAGCGGCTGGCCGCCTGGTACCGGCGATTCATCGAGACGCGGTCGGGATCGGCGGCCGAGCGGACGCTGCTCACCGCCATCGACTCGGGCCGGCCGCCCGAGGCGGTGGCCGGGATGATGTTGGCGGCCGCCACCGACCACGTCTTCCTCGACGGGGGCCACACCCTCGACTTCACCAACAAGGCCTTCGAGGCCCTCGACCTGCTGGGGTGGGAGCTGGCCGCCGACGTCCTGCCCACCGTCGTGGACCAGACGGCCGACGCCTCCCGAGCCGAGGAGGGCGGGCGCTGGCGCCATCCCCACGACCTGGCCGCCCTGGTGCGGCGCACCGACGTCCGCCTGCCCGAGCTGTGGGCAGAGGGGGCGGCGGGACGTGAGGCGGGAGCGTTCGACGATCCGGGCGGTGTGAGCTCGCTCGGGTGGGCGTTGCTGGCCGACGATCCCGAGGAGGTCGTCGAGGCGATCTGCTCGGCGGTGGCGGCCGGCGCCACGGCTGAGCAGCTGGGCCGGGCCCTGGCCCTGGCCGCCGGCCTGCGCATCACCCGCTTCCACACCCAGAACGAGTTCTCCGACTGGAACTCGGTCCACCACGGGTTCACCGCCGCCAACGCGCTGCACCAAGCCCTACGGCGCTTCCCGTCGGTCGAGCTGGTGCGGGGCGTCGTGCACGGCGCCCTCGTCGTCTACCTCGACCGGTTCCTGAACGTGCCCGCCGCCCGGCTGCCCCAGGCCGGCTCCGGCGGCGATCTGGCCGAGCTGCAGGAGTGCTGGGACGGCCAGGGCGGGGTCGACCGGGCCGGCGGCATCGCCTACGGCTTCCTGCGGGGCGGTGGCGATCCCCGGCGCCTGGTCGCCGCCCTGGCCCATGCCCTGCTGGCCGAGGACGCCGCCTTCCACTGGTACCAGACGGTCGAGGCCGCGGTCGCTCAAGCCCAGGCCTGGCCGGAGAGCTCCGAGGAGGCCGCCCTCATCCTGGCCGGCACCGCCCGCTTCCTCGCCGCCCACACCCCCACCCGGCGCGAGCTGCCCCAGGTCGTGCGCATCGCCGCCCGCCTCCGCCGGGGCGACGACCTCTTCGAGACCGAGTAACTGCGGCGGGCACCCGGGTGCTTCGCGCCACGCCCGCCGCTGCCGGCGGGGACCCCAACCCCGCCGGCGTCCGAAGTCCCGCAGAAGCCAGCCCTACCCCGCGTCGTCCGTCGTGGGGCTGGGCCTGGGCACCGACGCCTCACGGCGTCGCCATGCCTCCTCGGCCCGGGAGACGACCTCTCGTAGAGGCAGGCCGGTGCGGCGGGCGGCCCGGACGGCGTCGTCGTGCTCGATCTTCACCCGCCCGGGCGAGACCTTCACCCGCACAGGAACGCCGTCCACGTCGACCTCGCCCGCGTCGCGCGCCGACGGCCACCGCTCCAGCGACTGGCCCCGCACGCCCAGCGAGCCGGTCTCGGCGACCATCATCTGGGCGACCTGGGTGGCCAGGGCGGGATCCACGAGGGCGCTCACGGTGTGGGCGGGGCGGCCCTTCTTCATCACGATCGGGGTGATCCAGGCGTCGTGGGCGCCGGCGTCGAGGAGCCCGACCACCGCGTGGGCCAGCGTCTCCCCGGTGGCGTCGTCGACGTTGACCTCGAGCAGCACGACCGGCTGCCCCTTGCCGCTGCCCGGCGGCTGCGCCGCCTGGGGTGCGGTCCGCCCCTCGCCGATCACCACCTGGGTGAGGTTGGGCAGCCCCTCGAGGTCTCGTGTGCCGGCGCCGAAGCCGGTGGTGGTGACGGTCATCGGCGGCAACGGTCCCCAGCCGGTGACGCTGGCGGCGAGGAGCGCCGCCCCGGTGGGGGTGGTCAGCTCGACCTGGACGTCGCGCCCATAGGTGGGCGCCCCCCGCAGCAGCTCGACGACGGCGGGGGCGGGGTTGGGCAAGACCCCGTGGGCGGTCCGCACCATGCCGGTGCCGGTGGCCACCGGGCTGGCCCAGACCTCACCGACGCCCAACACCTCGAGCGCCGCGCAGGTGCCGACCACGTCGACGATGGCGTCGAGCGACCCGACCTCGTGGAAGTGGACCTGCTCGGTGGGGCGGCGGTGCAGGCGTCCCTCGACCTCGGCCAGGGTGGCGAAGGCGGCCTGGGCCCGGTCACGGACGCGCTGAGGCAAGCGCGCCTCGTCGACCAGGCCTGAGATGTGGGCATAGGTGCGCACAACGCCGTCGTCGGCCGCGTGCACCACGGCGCGAGTGGCGGCGATCCCGCCCCGCATCGTCGCCTCCACCTCCAGCTCCCATCCGCTCACCGGGAGTCGGCCCAGGAGGGCCCGGACCTCGTCGAGGTCGGCGCCGGCGTCGAGGAGGCTGCCCAGCGCCATGTCACCGGCGATGCCGGCGAAGCAGTGGAACCAGGCCAGCGAGGTGGCGGGTCGGGTCGCCGAGCGCTGAGAGGTGCCCTCAGCGGTGGCCGTCACGAGCTGGGGAGGCAGAGTCACTGCGGCCCCTGGTGACCTGCGCTCGGCTCGCGCCGGGGAGCCGCCGGCCCCTGCGGGCGGCGGGCGAGAGGCAGGTGCCGACGGCTCCGCTCGCCGTGCTCGGTCACTGGAGCAGCCGGCGGACGGCGCAGGCGGCGCCGTAGCCGTTGTCGATGCCGACGACGGTCACCCCGGCGGCACAGGACGAGAGCATGGCGAGGAGGGCGGTGACCCCTTCGAGGGCGGCGCCGTAGCCAACGCTGGTGGGGACGGCCACCACCGGCGCCGACGTCATGCCTCCGACCAGGCTGGCCAGCGCCCCTTCCATGCCCGCCACCACGACGACCGCGTCGGCCGTCGCCAGGTCGTCGGCGGTGGCGAGCAGCCGGTGCACGCCGGCGACTCCTACGTCGGCCACCACGAGGGGACGGAACCCGAACGCTCGCAGGGTCGCCTCGCACTCGTGCGCCACCGGGAGGTCGGCGGTGCCGGCGGTGAGGACCACGACCCGCCCCGGCCGCTCGAGGGCGGCGCGCCACACGAGGGTGCTGCCGGTTCGGACGGCGCCCGGGTTGCGCGCCACGGCGGCGTCGGCCTGGGCGTCGTCGGCCCGGGTCAGGAGGACGGGACCGCCGCCCTCCTCGGCGAGGAGCTCGGCGACGATGGACGCGCACTGCTCCGAGGTCTTGCCCGGCGCGTACACCGCCTCGGGCATGCCCTGGCGCAACGCCCGGTGGTGGTCGACGCGGGCGAACCCGAGGTCGACGAACGGCAGCCGGCGCAGGCGCGTCACGGCGTCGTCGGCTGAGAGGGTGCCGGCGCGCACGTCGTCGAGCAGCTGCCGCAGCGTCGCCTCGTCCACGGGGCCATTATTCACCCCTTGCCTTTCCGAAGCCTGTCGTATCCTTCCCGCCCATGACCGTCGTCGACCGGCCCCGGCGGGTCGCCTTCCTCGGTCCGCCGGGGACGTTCACGGAGGAGGCGCTGCTCGGCCAGCCCGACCTGGCCGCGGCCGAGCTGGTGCCACTGGAGTCGATGCCCGACGTCCTCCTGGCCACCGAGAGCGGCGACGTCGACCTCGGCTTCGTGGCCCTCGAGAACTCGATCGAGGGGACGGTCCGCCTGGTCATCGACGCCCTCGTGTTCGAGCGCAAGCTGTTCATCCAGCGCGAGGTGGTCATGTCGGTACGCCAGCACCTGGTCGGGCCCCCGGGCATGGGGCTGGCCGACGTTCGTCGGGTCGTCTCGTTCCCCGACGCCATGTCCCAGTGCCGGCGGTTCTTCGCCGTGCAGCTGGCGGGCGTGGAGGTGGTGGCTGCCAACTCCACCGCCGAGGCGGTGCGCCAGGTGGCCGACGAGCAGCCGCCCGGCACCGCCGCCCTGGGCTCCACCCTCGCGGCCAAGCTCTACGGGCTCGACGTCATCGCCAGCGAGATCGACGACCACCCCGAGAACGCCACCCGCTTCGTGGTGGTCGCCCGCTCGGGCATCCCGGCGCCCACCGGGCACGACAAGACGAGCATCGTGTGCTTCCAGGCCGACGACCGGCCCGGCAGCCTGCACGCCATCCTTGGCCAGTTCACCGCCCGCAACATCAACCTGACCAAGCTGGAGTCGAGGCCGACGAAGCACTCGCTCGGCGACTACTGCTTCATCATCGACCTCGAGGGCCACGTCGACGACGAGGTCGTGGCCGACTGCCTCCGTGACCTCCACGCCCAGGTGGCCAACGTGAAGTTCCTCGGCTCCTACCCCGCAGCCGGCGACCACGGTCCTGTCATCCGCCGTGACGCCGAGGCCTCTTGGCGGGCGGCCGACTCCTGGATCTCGTCCCTCAGATCACAGGTCCGTCGCTAGCCTCGTCCTTCGGAGGGATGGCAGAGCGGCCGAATGCGAGGCTCTTGAAAAGCCTTGGGCGACGAGCCCCGTGGGTTCGAATCCCACTCCCTCCGCCACTATGTCGAAACTGCACCTATGTCGGCGCGCTCTAGTGCGGCCGAGGGTCTCGGAGTTACCATGCGCGGCATGGCGAGGAAAAAGCAGGAGAAGCACGGGAACGGGCAGGTGGACACGCCGGCTCAGATGTCAGACGAACATCCCGAGAAGCCTGGACACTGGTCGCCGAAGATCACGGGCTTCAGGAACACGTACAACGAGGACCGGACCGACTGGGAGCCGTTCGAGAGGCAGCGGCGCCCGAAGCTCGACCCCGAGAACGTGGACATCGCGGAGAGGCTGGCTGCCAGGATGGCGG
>DASZJY010000170.1:0-2921 GCA_035947635.1 Acidimicrobiales bacterium
TCGGGCACGTCGCGCGCCAACTGGTTGAGGCTCGCACCCGGGACCACCAGCAGGCGCAGCGGGGTCTCAGCCACCACCGTCGCCAGCCGCGGGTACCCGAAGCTCGCCCCCCAGTCGAGGGCGGCCAGCTCCCCGAAGAAGTCGCCCGCCCCGAGCTGAGCCACCTCGACACCGTCGGCCCGGACGCTCGCGGTGCCCTCCACGATCACGTAGAACTCGCGCGCGCAGTCCCACTGCTCGACGATCGTCTCCCCGGGGGCGGCGCGCTGCTTGCGTGCCACCGCGGCTACGACGGCCACGGCCGCCTCGTCGAGGGCGCTGAAGAGAGGCACCGACGCCACCAGTCCCCGTTCCACCGCTGCCCGTCCGAGCCATCCCTCACTGAGCTCGGGGTGGCGCTCGTGCTGCACGGTGGGACGCCTCGCGGCACGGGTGTCGGTCGTGACCGACGCCCGTTCGATCCAGCTCAGCACCCGGTCGACGTCCTCCTTTCGCGTGGTGTGGTTGAGCACGCACATCCGCAGCGCGTACCTGCCCTGCAGCCGGGTGGAGGAGATCAGGCCGATGCCGGTGCGGGCCAGGTCGGCCACGATGCGGGCGTTGGCGCTCTCCAGCCGGTGCTCGTCGTCGACCCCGCGGGGCCGGCGCCGGAAGCAGACGACCGACAGGTTGGCCGCCAGCAGCAGCTCGAGCTCGGGGCTCGACTCGATGCGCTGCCGGGCGTAGGCGGCCAGGTCGAGCGACCGGTCGACGGCGGCGCGGAACGCGTCGACCCCGAAGTACCGCAAGGACATCCAGAGCTTGAACGCCCTGGCCATGCGCGACAGCTGGATGCCCAGGTCGGAGAAGTTGACCTCCCGCTGGGCGGACTCGGCGTCGTGGAGGTAGTCGGGCGTGATCTCGAACGCCTCGCGGAGCAGGCGCCCCTCCCGCACGAGGAGGCAGCCGCACTCGAACGGCTGGTAGAGCCACTTGTGGGGGTCGAGGGTGACAGAGTCGGCCTCCTCGATGCCCCTCAGCCACTGCCGCCCACGGTCGGTGAGGGCGGCGAACCCGCCGTACGCCCCGTCGACGTGGAACCACACGCCCCGCTGCCGGCAGACTCCCGCCAGGTCGGCGAGGGCGTCGATGGCTCCGGTGTTGGTGCCCCCGGCGCTGGCCGAGACGAGCAGAGGCTGGCGGCCGGCGGCGACGTCGGCGTCCATGGCCGCCTCCACCCGGTCGGCCCGCAGGCGGTAGTCGGCGTCGACGGGCAGCACCCGCACCTGGTCGGGGCGGAAACCGAGCACCCGGGCTCCCCGGGCGACCGAGGAGTGGGCCTGGTCGGAGCAGTAGACGACGACACGGTCGGACATGGCGCCGAGAAGGGCCTCCCGGGCGCAGGCCAGCGCGGTCATGTTGGCCGCCGATCCGCCGCTCACGAGCACACCGGCGGCCGCCCGTGGGTAACCGATCCACTCCTTGAACCAGTCGAGGACGGTGAGCTCGAGCTGGCTGGGCCCGGCCGACTCCATCCACGAGCCGGCAAACACGTTCAGGGCGCTGGCGACCAGGTCGCCCAGAGCACCCGGCCACGTGCCGCACGAGGGGATGAAGGCGAAGTAGCCGGGGTGGTCGCCCCTGCTCATGTAGGGGAACACGTCGTGGCGCAGCTGCTCGAGGATGCGGTCGAAGTCCTCGCCCGGGCCGGGCGGCGGACCCGCCAACCGCTGCTCCATCTGCTCCCGCGTCGCCCGCCGGAGGGCGGGAACCGAAGGGTCGGTCAGGACGTCGACGAGGACGTCGACGGTGCGGTAGCCCAGCGCCCGCATGGTCTCGGCGTCGAGCCCGAGAGGGTCATCCGCCATGCTCGCTCCCCCGGTCCCCCAAGGGCTCAATCCTGCCACGGCCGTCGCCGCCGAGAGCGGGCTCGGGATTGTGGGGGTGGACGGTGACGGCGCCGAGGAAGTGGTCGCGGTCGAGGGCGAAGAGCCGCGCCTCCGAGGTCGCCCGCACCGTCGCCGTCCGGGGGACGTCGGAGAGAAGGGCGACCTCCCCGAACCAGTCTCCCGGCCCCAGGTCCACGTCGGCGCCCCCCTCGGGCTGGTCGACGCGCAGCGTCCCCTCCTCGACGATGTAGAAGCGGTCGCCCGCCTCACCGCTGGTGACGACCGCCTCGCCGGCGGCGACCGTCACCGGCACCAGCTCGAGGGCGAGGCGCTCGAGGGCGAGCGGAGGTTGGCCGGCGAACAACGGCACTCCTCGGAGGGCGGCCAGCTGTGCCTCCGGCGCCCGGGCCCGGGCGTCGACCGAGCCGAGGGCGGCACCCGCCGCCAGCGAGACGACGAGGAGCGCGCCCGCGGTGACGGCGAGGGCAGGGCGGACGCCCACCGCCTCGACGAGGGGCGCGGCGGCCAGCGACCCCAGCCCGAACATCGCCCACCAGCTGCCCTCGACCACGCCCAGCACCCGGGCCAGCAGCCGCTCACGGACGATGCGCTGCAGCACGTTGAGGGCGCACACGTCGACGACCGCGGTGCAGCCACCCACCACCACGAGCGCGGCCGCCGCCGCCGGCACCCGCGGCACCAGCGCGATGGCGGCGAGGCCGGCCGCCCACGTCACCAGGGCGAGCCGGAAGGGCCGGGTGAGGCGGGGATGGCCGACCAGTCCGAGGGCGGCCACAGAGCCGGCGATGCCGCCGGCACCGAGGGCGGCGCCGAGGAACCCGACGCCGGAGTCGTCGAGGCCCAACAGGTCGATCGCAACCACCACCAGCAGCACGCTCAGTGCCCCCACGCAGAGCGTGTGCACGAGGTACAGCACGGCGACCAGCCGAGGCGCGGGATCCGAGAGCAGGAGCCGGAACCCGCCGAGAAGCGTGTCGCCGGGCGCCTCATGGACGGCGGGCGCGGCTCTGTGGGTGGGCGCGATCCGCGTGG
>DASZJY010000171.1:0-4165 GCA_035947635.1 Acidimicrobiales bacterium
CGACGCTGGCGCCGTTCACTGCGAACCCGGCGTCGGCCGGCGGTACGACAGGCTTCGGGAAGAGCTTGGGCAGGTCGCCGCCTATGGGGGCGGTCTCGGCGACCAGCCGCAGCCGGTCCTCGGCGGGCACCGCCTTCACCCAGCGGCGGAAGACTTCGGCGGGCACGGCCACCTCTTGGGGGCCGGCCTTCAGCTTGAACCCCCCGTCGGCCAGCGCCTCCGCCTCCGCGGCCAGGCGCTCGGCGTCCTGCACCGAGAACCTCGGGGGGATGGCGGCGCGCCCGGCGGAGACCACGACCGGGTCCCGGCTGAGATCGGCGCCCGAGAGGCTCGAGCCCAGCGATACCGGGTCGATCTGGCTCCCCGGCCGCCCCTCGACGCCGACCAGCCGCCCCTCCGCCTCGGCGATAGACGGCTCGGTCGGGAGCACCCGGGCGGGGTCGCGCTCGGCCACGACCCGTGCCACGGCCTGCGCGTCGAGCTGCAGGACGGTGTGGGCACGGCGGTCGCCTGTCACCAGGTGCCTGGCCCACCCAAACAAGCGCGCCGGAAGCGAGCCTCGACGGCCTACCGTCATCGCCTGGTCCACCGTCCGGGCCCGGTCGACTGCGACGCCCAGCTCGTCGGCTCGGGCCCGGAAGCCCCCGTCCGGCGCCTGCACTTCGATGTTGGCGCGGTCGTACCGCCCGGCCAGGTCGTCGACGAAGGCGGCCAGCTCGGCCCGACTCATACCTCCGACCGGGCGCCCGGCCAGGGCGACGTCGCGCAGCACCTTTCCTTCGTGCGCCCGCGTGTCGAGCGCCCAGGCGGCGGCGACGAAGACGACCAGCCCGCCCAACGCCCCGCCCACGAGCACGGCGACGCGCCGGAACCTTGGGGACGGCCTCCACGGCGGCATGGCTCCAGTCTGGCGCCCGGCGGACGGATGCCGCGGCTAGTGCCGGATCTGGGAAACTTCGCCCGGCTTCTCGCCCCCGGTGAGTGCCCCGCTCGACTCATTGCCGCAGCACCGGTACCGCCGTTCAACGCTCGGCGAGATGAAGAGCGGGGCGAGAAACCGGGCGAACGTTTCTTGATCCGGCAGCACTATGCGACCTTGCCCAAGGCGGCGAGCACCGCCCGCCGGAGGTCGTCCGCCCTGACACCCGAGCGCACCAGGATCTGCGCGGCCAAACCCTGGCCCTCCCTGAGCAGGGCGAGGAGGATGTGCTCCGTGCCGATGTAGTTGTGGCGCAAGCGAAGGGCCTCCCGCAGCGACAGCTCGAGCACCTTCTTGCTGCGGCAGGAGAACGGGATGAACGCCCGCGAGGGACCGCGGCGGCAGCCCCCGAGGCGGGCTCGTTCCAGGGCGCCCGGTCCGAACGACTCCTCGATGCGCGCCCGAACGTGCTCGACGTCGATGCCGATGGCGCGAAGGGCGTCGGCGTCGGGGCCGGAGATCAGCGGTTCGACGAGGCGCTCGATCTCGTCGCGCACCACTCGAGCGGTGATTCCGGCGGCCCGAAGCGCCCTGGCGGCGATCCCCTCGCCCTCGCCCAGGAGCCCGAGCAACAGGTGCTCGGTGCCGATCCAGCCGTGGCCGAGGTCCCGGGCCTCGGCCTGGGCGCGCTTTACGACCTCGCGTGCGCCGGAGGTGAACCGCTTGAACATCGCTACTTCGCCCTGCCGATGCGCCGCCGGGGCCCGGCGTGCTTCTTGTGGACCGCCTGCTTGCTGACGCCGAGGGCGGTGGCGATGTCCTGCCACGACCAGTGGTGGTCCCTCGCGTTCTGCACCTGGAGAGCCTCGAGGCTCTCCAACAGCCGGCGGAGGGCAGCCACGGCGCGCAACCCCGTCTCGGGGTCGGTGCTGCTGGCCGCGTGGGCGAGCTCGGTTGCTTCGCTCATGCCGTCATCTTAAGTTGACGAGAGCCAATCGTCAACAGCAGTTGACGGACCGTCCGACCGGGCGGTCGACCTAACCCCGGCTCAGGAGCGGCGATGTCGCCCGGCAGCAGGCGCGCCCCTCCGTGTGAGCCCGCCCGTCGTCGAGCTCGACCAGTCCCAGGGCGGCGAGCAGGCGGAGCACAGGCCAAACGGGGTCGAGGGGGCCGGTGCGGGCCGCAGCCGGATGGGCGTGGTGCGAGTTGTGGTAGCCGTGGCCCAGGAGCGGGATGGCGAGCCAGGCGGCGTCGTACCCGGGCACGTCGGGATGGGGCTTGCGCCCGTAGAGGTGGCCGACCGAGTTGACCAGTCCCATGATCCCCAGGTAGCAGACGAGGTGCACCGCCGCCATCGTCAGCAGCTGTGCCAGCCCCACGGCGGCGAAGAGGAAGGCGACGATCGCGACCCGGAGGCCGAGGATCCACCTCGGCGGCGGCGGGTCGGCGGGCAGTCGCCGCCTGGCCGCCGCGAACAGGTAGGGAGACCCGACGAGAACCGTCAGAGGCCGGCGCTGCAACGGCGAGTGAGGGTCGAGCGGCGTGTCCGCGTACCGGTGGTGGAGCCGGTGCACGGCGGCCCACGACTCCGGCGACGTCCACACGATCACCCGGAAGTAGGTGTCGAGCACCGAGGCCAAGACGGGACGCACCCGGAAGGCGCGGTGAGCGAGGAAACGGTGGCAGTAGACCTCGGTGACGAGGGCGGTGAGGACGGCCGAGCAGAGACCGAGGACCACGCCGACGGGCACGGGCGGCACCATAGCGTGCTGCTCCCGGGCGCCGGCCTCGAAGACCGAGATCGGGTCGGGTGACCCCCCCGACTACCTTTGCCTCGCATGCCCCGAGCTCTCGTCACCGGTATCACCGGCCAGGACGGCCGTTACCTCGCCCAGCTCCTGGTGGCCAAGGGCTACGACGTGTTCGGCCTGGTGCGGGGCCAGGCCAACCCCAAGATCCAGATGGTGCAGGAGGAGACACCGGAGCTCGAGGTGGTCGAAGGTGACCTGCAGGACCTCTCGTCGCTGATCGCGGTGGTCGAGCAGGTCCAACCCGACGAGGTCTACAACCTCGGGGCGATCAGCTTCGTGGCCCTGTCGTTCCGCCAGCCCGAACTCACCGCCGACATCACCGGCCTGGGCGTGCTCCGGATGCTCGAGGCCATCAGGGTCGTCGGTGGCATGCGTGACAACCGCATCCGCTTCTACCAGGCGTCGTCGTCGGAGATGTTCGGCAAGGTGCGGGAGACGCCGCAGGACGAGCGCACGCCGTTCCACCCTCGTTCACCGTACGGGGCGGCGAAGGTCTTCGGGCACTTCACCACCGTGAACTACCGGGAGGCCTACGGGCTGTTCGCCGTCTCGGGCATCTGCTTCAACCACGAGTCGCCCCGCCGCGGCCTCGAGTTCGTGAGCCGCAAGATCACCAACGCGGTGGCGCGGATCAAGCTCGGCCTCCAGGACAAGCTCGTGCTCGGGAACCTCGACGCCGCCCGCGACTGGGGCTTCGCCGGCGACTTCGCCGAGGCGATGTGGCTGATGCTGCAGGAGGACGAACCCGACGACTACGTGGTCGCCACGGGGGAGACGCACACCGTCCGGGAGCTGGTGGAGCTGGCCTTCGACTCGGCCGGGATCCACGACTGGGAGCGCTACGTCGAGAGCGACCCACGCTTCGAGCGGCCGGCGGAGGTCGACATCCTCACCGGCAACGCCACCAAAGCCCGCACCAAGCTGGGCTGGAAGCCGAAGGTGGACTTCCCCGAGCTGGTCGAGATGATGGTGCGATCCGACCTGGCCGCCGAAGCCGCCCGCGCTCCCCGCCCGACCGAGCGCTAGCCGGTTTCACCTCGGAACCGGAGGTTCCGAGGTGAGTTGTGAAGCTCTCCGGGCGACCGGCGGAGGCGGATCGCCCTCCGCCGTGCCTTTCTTGCGGGCAGCCGGAGCCGGCCGCCTACGGCGGCGTTCGCGGTCAGCGCCGGCCCAGGGCGTCGTAGGTAGCGTACTTGTAGGCGTCGGACAGGCTCGGGTAGTTGAAGCAGGTCTGGATGAACAGGTCGGCGGTGGCCTCGGTCAGCAGGGCGGTGAGGCCGATGTGGACGAGCTCGGACGCCTGCTCGCCGATCACGTGCACGCCCAGGAGCCTCATGTCGTCCCGGGCGAAGAGGAGCTTGAGGAGCCCGGCGCCCTCACCGATGATCTGTCCCCGCGCGTTGCCTGCGTAGGTGGCCCGACCGGCGACGTAGTC
>DASZJY010000172.1:0-1817 GCA_035947635.1 Acidimicrobiales bacterium
CGAACGCACCGGCGGCCGCTTCGGCCTGGCCACCACCTGCGAGGGGGGCGGCATGGCCAACGCCACGGTCGTCGAGCGCCTGGGCTGAGGTTCCCCGTGTGGTGGTTCCTCTTCAAGCTGGTGCTGGCGCTGGCCGCCTTCGTGCTCATCATGCGGGTTGGGATGATGGTGCTGGCGGGCCTGGCTCGGCCCAACGAGCCACCGCCACCGGGGGAGATGCGCCGGGTGAACCTGCGCTATCGGTGCTCCATCTGCGGCACCGAGGTGCGGATGACGCAGGCGGCCGAGGAGATGCCGCCTCCGCCCCGCCACTGCCAGGAGGAGATGGACCTCGTCGCCCCCACCTTCGAGTGATCCACTGATCCACAGCGGCGTCCACAGCTGTGGAGAACTACAGGCGTGTGATTCGGCGTCGCCTCAGTGGTAGCGGGTGGCGGTGATGAAGCCGACGGTGATGAGTCCCAGGCCGCCGAGCAGCCACCCGTTGTGGGGGCTCTTGGGCAGGACGCTGACGTAGTTGAGGATGATCATCAGCATCCCGCCCAACAGGCAGGTGAACATGATGATCGGCACCCAGATGGGGCTGACCTTCTGGGTCTTGGGCACCGGAGGCGTGTAGCGGCCCGTGCCCTTGGGCGTCACCCGCTTGCTGACGGTGGGGCCCTTCCCGGTCTTCGCCGACCGGGCCGGCGAGGCGCCGCGTTTGTTCGCCATGCCCGGGAGGATACCGCTCGTCCGCGAAAGCACCCCCTCTGAGGGGCAATGGCGCGAGAACGGGTGTGTCAGCGGCGGTAGGTGACCCCGACCATGGCCAGCGAGGCCCGGGCGCCGTCGTCCCAGTGGTCCTCGGGCTCGACCGCGGCGGGCGGCACAGGAGCCACTTCCTGGCCGGACAGCTGATGCGCCCGGGCCAACCGACGCAGGTGGAATCGGCGGCGGCGGATGGCGGCCACGGTGACGGCGTCGGCCGGGGGAGCCGAGACGGCCAGCAGGAACTCGACCCCGTTGTCGAACTGCACTGCGGCCATCTCGCTCCTCCTCGTCCGTGCCTCTCGCAGGTACAGAGCCCGGCCGCCCGGCGTTGATACGCGGACGGGCCCGGGGTGGTCCCCGCCTAGGGTTGGGCGATGCCGTCGCGTGTACTCGTCATCGACAACTACGACTCGTTCGTTTACAACCTCGTGCAGTACCTGGGGGAGCTGGGGGCCGAGCCGGTCGTCCACCGCCACGACGAGCTGACGCTCGACGGCGTCGAAGCCATGAGCCCCGACGGCATCCTGATCTCACCCGGCCCCGGCCGTCCCGAGGACGCCGGCGTCAGCAACGCCGTCACCGAGCGACTGGCCGGCCGCATCCCGATCATGGGCGTCTGCCTGGGCCACCAGTGCATCGGCGAGGTCTTCGGCGGCCGGGTCGTGCGAGCGCCCGAGGTGGTGCACGGGAAGACCTCGGTCGTCCACCACCGGGGCCAGGGCGTGCTGGCCGGCCTGCCCCAGCCCTTCGAGGCGACCCGCTACCACTCCCTCGTCATCGACCCGGGCTCCGTCCCCGCTGACCTCGAGGTGACGGCGTGGACCGACGACGGCACGGTGATGGCGGTCCGCCACCGGGAGCTCCCCGTGGAAGGGGTGCAGTTCCACCCCGAGTCGATCCTCACCACCCCGGGCAAGCAGCTCATGGCCAACTTCCTGGCCGGGCTCGGAGCGGCGGCCAGCGTCGGCTAGTCAGGGGCCGTCGTCGCCGACCGAGGCGCGGTGGTCGGCGGCACCAGCGTGATCTGCGGCGCCGCGGTGGTGGTCGGGGTCGGTCCCGACGAG
>DASZJY010000173.1:0-1707 GCA_035947635.1 Acidimicrobiales bacterium
GGCGGGCCTCCGGCAGGGGGCGGCGGACCGAAGATGGGCTCTCGGGCTCGTACTGCCTCTCGTGCTTGTCCGGTGACCGGCTCGGGACGGGCTCCGACCTGACCTGTGGCGGCGCCGGGACAGGCGGTGGTGTGAGAGCAGGGGGCGGCGTCGGTGGCGGCGTCGGTGGCGGCGGCGAGGGTGGGTTGGCCGCGCTCGCCGGCGGTGGTGTGGCAGGGCGTACCGGCGGCGCGGGCGGTTCCTCGTGGCGCCGCTCCCGCTCGATCTGCCGGCGGAGCTCCACGAACTGATCGCGCATTCGCGACGCCTCGGCGTCGATGGCCCGTAGCCGGGTCTCCAGGCCCCCGGCCAGCTGCTCCGCCATCGCGACCCGTTCCAGGAGGGTCTGGAAGTCGTTCATGGGGACGAGCACCGCGCCGGGCACGGACAGGCGTACGTCGGTGCCCATGGACGGGTCCGAGCCCGCCCGGTCACGGGGACCGGCCCGGCGGAGGACGTAGTCCAGGCGGACCTCCACCCTTTCGAGGCCGGCCGGCGTGGTGATCTTCCGGCTGGCGACCGACCCCTCCTGACGCCACTTACGGATGGCGCTGACCGAGCACCCCATGTGCTTGGCGGCCTCGGCCTGAAGCACCCAGCGGGCATCGCCGGGCGGGCGGCCGTGATCCGGAGACGTCGACGCCGAACCCGGGGGGACCGACGGGCGGCCCCCCGCCGTGAGGGCACCCTCACGACCCAGCCTTACTTGTCGAGCGTGCCCGTTGGCCGCATGGTACCGGCCCTCTCCGTTGGGGGCGAGAGGCCCGCCCTGCCTTTGTGGGGACATCCTTTGACCAGGGTGTACGGGCTCAGGTCATGTGATGTAGCGGCGGCGTGTGACACCCTCGAGCGGGGGCGGGGGGCGCACGTGTTGGAGCGGCCCGGAGGTGGCTAGACCCTCGACTTGGATCAGCGCCACTGTCCTGCGACCGTCACGTCGCTGTCACGGAGTGAGCAGGTGGCGTCGTATCACCTCGGTCAGGGCCCCCGCCGTCAGCTCCTCGACCGGGACATGGCGGGCACCCATGGCGGAGGCCAGCTCGGCGGCGAGGCCGAGGCGCCCCGGGCCCGACTCGACGTCCACCACGACCGCCGCCACTCCCCTACGGCGCACGGCGTCGGCCGCCTCCCTCGCCGCCGTCACCGGGTCGACTCCGTTGGCGCCGATCGTCGCCCGGCCATCGGAGACCAGGACCAGCAGCGGCCGGTGGGCCTGCGCCCCGCGGTCGGCCGAGACGGCTAGGTGGAGAGCGGTGCTGATCCCCGCGGCCAAGGGGGTGCGCCCTCCCGTGGCCAGCTCCGCCAGGCGGGCCCGGGCCACCTCGACGCTGCCCGTCGGCCGCAGGGCCACCTCGGCGTCCTCGCCCCGGAAGGTCACCAGGGCCACCCGGTCCCGGCGCTGGTAGGCGTCGAGCAACAGGCTCACCACCGCCGTCTTGGCCGCCTCCATACGGCCCTCGGCGCCCATCGAACCTGAAGCGTCCACCGCCAGGATCACCAGGTTCCCCGCCCGCCGCTCCCGCACCGCCTCGCGGACGTCGCCCGCCTCGACGGTGAGGTCGCGCCCGGGGTCACCCGTCGGCAAGGCGGCGCGGCGGGCGGCCGCCGTCCGCACGGTGGCCGCCACCGCGACGGAGCCGACCCGCCCCTCCTCGGGGGCCCGATCGG
>DASZJY010000174.1:0-17958 GCA_035947635.1 Acidimicrobiales bacterium
GCCAGGCTGTCGGCCCCCACCCCCAGCTCGGCCAAGGCGCCCAACAGGGCGGTGACGGACGACTGGCTGCCCGTCTCCACCAGCACGGGTGCCGGACCGTCGATCAGGTAGCCGGCGGTGACCCGCTCCCACCCACCCAGCAGGGTGTCGATCTCCAGCACGCCGGGTGCGATCGCGGTCGCGGTCGCCACGACGGTCAGGCCTCGAGCAGCTCGGGGAGGAGGCGTTCGGCGAACTCCTCGACCCGGGGGCGACCCTCCTCGGGCCAGCTGGCGACGAGGTAGGTGAACCCCGCATCCCTGACGGCGAGGGCGGTGCTCCGAACGGTCGACCACGGCTCGGACAGCGAGAGGTTGGTGGCACGGCCGATATCCGCCGGGTCCCGGCCGGCCCGACGGGCGTGCTCCTCGAGCACCTGGGACTTCCGTCGGAGGGCATCCACCGATCCGAAGGCGTGCCAAACGTCGGCGTGGCGCGCCGCGATCGGGATGGTGCGGCGCTCGCCGCCCGCCCCGATCCAGAGGGGCGGATGGGGCCGCTGCACCGGTCGGGGCCGGTAGGTGGCGTCCCGCAGCTGGTAGTGGCGGCCCTCCACCGTCGCCCCGTCCGTCGTGAGCAGGGCCTTGACCACGAGAAGACCTTCCTCCAGGCGCTCGACCCGTTCGCCGGTCGACGGGAAGGGTATGCCGAGCTCGATGTGCTCGTTCTCGTACCACGACGCTCCCAGCGAGAGCTCGAGACGGCCTCCCGAGACGTGGTCGATGGTGACCGCCTCGGCGGCGAGGATCGACGGGTGACGGTACGTCACGCCGGTCACGAGGGCGCCCAAGCGGATGCGGGTGGTGACGGCAGCCAGGGCGCCGAGCAACGTGTACGCCTCGAAGCACGGGCCCCCGGGATCGCCGTAGAGCGCCTTGAAGTGGTCGAACACCCATGCGCCGTCGAAGTTGAGCTCCTCGGCGAACCGGGCGCGCCCGAGAAGCTCGTCCCAGCCCAGCTGGTGCTGGGCCAGGTCGATGCCGACTCTCACCGGTCGGCGGTCCCGGCGGGAGCGGGCTGCACTCGGCCAGCGTAGAGCGGGCCGCTCAGAGCTCGGCCTGGAGCTGGCCTCCGTCGTAGACGACGATGCCGCCGTCGGCCCGTGCCCCATCGGTCAACCGATGCGGCGTCAGCCGCCCGTCGTGGCCCAGATGGAGCACCTCGGCACCCCGGGTGACGACGGCGGCGTCGGCGAGGAGACGGCGATGGCAGCGCCACCACAGCGTCTCCGAGCACATGGCGGCCGTCGTCGCCTCGCCCGCCTCGGCCAGCAGCCGGTCGAGGGCGGCGGCGAACGTGGGGGTGGCCATGTAGTCGGCGTAGCCCCGGAACCCCGAGTGGCGGAGCGCGGTGTTCCGCGAGTCGGGAAGGGGCTTCCGCCACCCACCCAGGTCGGGCTCCCAGCGGTAGGCGATCCCCGCCGCCGGCACCCACTCCTCCATCCGGGCCCGCGCCACGTGGGGATGGCGGCGGCTACCCGGCGCGGTGCGGACGTCGACGAGGCGCTGCACGCCCGCCTTCGGGAGGAGCGCTGACAGCTCGCCTGCGCTCAGCGTCCCGTGCCCCACGGTCAGAAGCGTGGGTCGCGCCTGGGATTCCCCGACGTCCATGCTCCATCTTCCCGGACAAGGGAGCGATACTGAGGCCATGAGCGAACACGCCAGCTACGCCTCCGTCCCGACGCCCCTGGGGCCGGCCTTCGTGGTCTGGACCGACCGCGGGGTCAGTGCCGTGGAGATCACCGACGACGAGGCAGGTTTCGCGGCGACCTGCGCCGCTCGCCTCGGCCACCCGGTCGAGCGGGCGGCGGCCGTCCCAGAGGCGCTGGCGGCGGCTCTGGCCACCGGCGAGGTCGACGGCGTCGCCCTCGACCTGCGAGGGATCTCCCCCTTCGCCGCCGACGTCCTGCGCGCCGTCGCCACCATCCCCCGCGGTGAGGTCCGCAGCTACGGATGGGTGGCCTCCCAGGCCGGCCGGCCGCGGGCGGTCCGGGCGGCGGGCACCGCCATCGCCCGCAACCCCGTGCCATTGGTCGTCCCGTGCCACCGCGTCGTCCGGGGTGACGGGAAGATCGGGAACTACAGCTTGGGCGGCAGCGAGGCCAAGCGGAAGCTGCTGGCCGGCGAGGGCTTCGCGGTCTGAGCCCGGGCGTCCGTTGACCGGCACCGGTCCGCCGGCGTCGTCGCTGGTTCCCTCCCAACCCACGATCAACCGACTCCGGGAGGCGGCGTCAGGCTGCCAGGCGTGCGAGCTGTGGCAGCTCGGCACCCAGACGGTGTTCGGAGAGGGCCCGGCGAAGGCCCGGGTCCTGATGGTCGGCGAGCAGCCGGGCGACCGCGAGGACCGCGAGGGCCATCCCTTCGTCGGGCCCGCGGGACGGGTGTTGGACGAGGCCTTGGAGGCGGCCGGCATCGCCCGTGACGACGTGTACGTGACCAACGCGGTGAAGCACTTCCGCTGGGAGGCGCGGGGCAAGCGCCGGATCCACAAGAAGCCGAGCGTCGAGCACGTCGACGCCTGCCGGCCGTGGCTGGAGGCGGAGATCGCCACCGTGCGACCAGAGGTCGTCGTTTGCTTGGGCGCCACCGCCGCCCAGGCCCTCTTGGGCCGGAGCTTCCGGGTCAGCCGCCAACGGGGCGAGCTGGTACGGCGGGAGGACGGGACGACGGTCACCGCCACCGTGCACCCGTCCTCGATCCTGCGGATGCCCGACAGCCGGGCGCAGGAGATGGAGGCGTTCGTCGCCGACCTGCGGGCAGTGGCCGAGCTGCTCCAGGCGCCTCGCTAGCATCCGCCCTCGTGCAGGAGGGAAGCCGCAAGGCGATCGTCGCCGCCCTGTTCGCCAACGGCGGGATCGCGATAGCAAAGTTCGTGGGCTTCGCCTTCACGGGAGCGGCCTCGATGCTGGCCGAGGGCGTGCACTCGGTGGCCGACACCTCCAACCAGGGCCTGCTCCTCCTGGGCGGGTCGAGGGCCCGCCGGGCGGCCAGCGCCGAGCACCCGTTCGGCTACGGCCGGGAGCGCTACTTCTGGTCGTTCGTGGTGGCACTCGTGCTCTTCACCCTGGGCTCGCTGTTCGCCCTCTACGAGGGAGTGGAGAAGCTGCGCCACCCCCATGAGCTCGAGTCGGCGGCGTGGGCGGTCGGCATCCTCGTGATCGCCATCGTCTTCGAGTCGTTCTCCATGCGGACGGCGATCCACGAGAGCGCACGGGCCAAGGGCGACCAGTCGTGGTGGTCGTTCATCCGGCACTCGAAGACGCCCGAGCTGCCGGTCGTCCTCCTGGAGGACCTTGGCGCGCTGGTCGGCCTGGTCTTGGCCCTCATGGGGGTGGGGCTGGCCGAGCTCACCGGGAACCCCAGGTTCGACGCCGTGGGCAGCGTCGCCATAGGCCTGCTGCTCGGTGTCATCGCGGTCACCCTCGTGGTCGAGATGAAGAGCCTGCTCATCGGCGAGTCCGCCTCCCCGGCCGACCTCGAGCGCATCCGCCGGACACTGGAGTCGAGCGACGGTGTCCAGCGGGTCGTGCACATCCGCACCCAGCACCTGGGGCCCGACGAGCTGCTGGTGGGCGCCAAGCTCGAGTTCGACGGCCGCATGGAGGCCGACGCCCTGTGCGCCGCCGTCGACCGGGTCGAGCAGTCCGTCCGCGACGCCGTGCCCTCCGCCCGGGTGATCTACCTGGAGCCGGCGATCGCCACCGCCGGGACTCTGGGTGGGAAAAGTGGCTGAGTTCAGCCACTTTTCCTGACCCAATGCGCGCCGGCGGGGTCAGGGGGCGCGGTAGATCTCGCTGCCGCCGGTGACGAACTCGACGGCCTTCTCCTCCATGCCGAGGGTGAGGGCCTCCTCCTCGGAGACGGCGTGGGTGCGGGCGTACTCGCGGACGTCCTGGCTGATGCGCATCGAGCAGAACTTGGGCCCGCACATGGAGCAGAAGTGGGCGGTCTTGGCCGGCTCGGCCGGCAGGGTCTCGTCGTGGTAGGCGCGGGCCGTCTCGGGGTCGAGTGACAGCTCGAACTGGTCCTGCCAGCGGAACTCGAAGCGGGCCTTGGAGAGGGCGTCGTCCCACGCCTGGGCGGTGGGGTGGCCCTTGGCCAGGTCGGCGGCATGGGCGGCGATCTTGTAGGCGATCACACCCTCCTTCACGTCGTCCCGATCGGGCAGCCCCAGGTGCTCCTTGGGCGTGACGTAGCAGAGCATGGCCGTGCCGTACCAGGCGATCATCGCCGCGCCGATGGCCGAGGTGATGTGGTCGTACCCGGGCGCCACGTCCGTGGTCAGCGGGCCCAGCGTGTAGAAGGGCGCCTCGTGGCAGAGCTCCATCTGCAGCTCGACGTTCTCCCGGATCTTGTGCATGGGCACGTGGCCGGGGCCCTCGATCATCACCTGCACGTCGTGGTCCCAGGCGACCTTGGTGAGCTCGCCGAGGGTGGCCAGCTCGGCCAGCTGGGCCTCGTCGTTGGCGTCCGCCACCGAGCCCGGCCGCAATCCGTCGCCCAGCGAGAAGGCGACGTCGTAGGCGGCCATGATCTCGCACAGCTCCTCGAAGTTGTCGTAGAGGAAGTTCTCCCGATGGTGGGCCAGGCACCAGGCAGCCATGATCGAGCCGCCCCGGCTGACGATGCCGGTCACCCGCCGGGCGGTCAGGGGCACGAACGCCAGGCGCACGCCGGCGTGCACGGTGAAGTAGTCCACCCCCTGCTCGGCCTGCTCGACGATCGTGTCGCGGTAGACCTCCCAGGTGAGCTCCTCGGCCCGGCCGTCGACCTTCTCGAGGGCCTGGTAGATCGGCACGGTGCCGATGGGCACCGGCGAGTTGCGGATGATCCACTCGCGGGTGGTGTGGATGTCGGCGCCGGTCGACAGGTCCATCACCGTGTCGGCGCCCCACCTCGTGGCCCAGGTGAGCTTCTCGACCTCCTCGGCGATCGACGAGGTCACCGAGGAGTTGCCGATGTTTGCGTTGACCTTCACCAGGAACTGGCGGCCGATGGCCATGGGCTCCGACTCGGGGTGATTGACGTTGGCGGGGATGATCGCCCGCCCCCGGGCGACCTCGGACCGCACCAGCTCCGGCTCCACCCCCTCCCGCAGCGCCACGAACTCCATCTCAGGCGTGACCTCACCCCGCCGGGCGTAGTGGAGCTGGGTGACGGTGCGGCCGGGCCTGGCCCGCACGGGGCGGTGAGGCGGCCCCTCGAACCGCTGCTCCGCCGGCGTTCGCCGACGAACGGCGGCCCGGCCGTCGTCGCGGGCGGTGGGCCGGCGGCCCTCGTACTCCTCCACGTCGCCCCGCCCCGCGATCCACGGGCCGCGAAGGGGCGGCAGGCCGGTGGCCGGATCGGAGCCCGGGCCGCTCGTGTCGTAGAGCCGAACCGGCGGGTTGGCGACCTCACCACTCGACGAGGGAGACGGATCGAGGTCGATCTCGGTGAACGGGACCCTGACGCCTCCACCGCCCTCGACGTAGACCTTGCGGCGTCGGGCCGCCCTGGCGTTCGTCTCGCTCATGGCTGCACCATCGCGGATGGTGCACCCATGAGTGCTTGCTGGGAGCTGCGCTCCTCCGCCTCGCTTCGGTGCTCGCTCACGTCGATCCTCTCCCTCCGCGGGCATTACCCCGATCAGGTCAACGGTCGGCGCCGTCCAGCGCCCTCTCAGCCCGGTCCACCCGAGCTCCCGTGGGGTCAGCTTCTCACAGCGCGAAGGGGTGGTCTGGCGGCGGTCGCCGGCCCGCCCTAGTTTTCCCGCCGTGACGGGCCGACGGGACCGATCGAGAACATGTGCCGCCGCCGTGGCGGCGGTCCTGTTCGCCCTCGTGGCGGCGTGCGGCGGCGGCGGTGGCGATGGCGATGGCAGCGGCGACGGGGCGTCGTCCGACCGGACCTTCAGCGATGACAACTTCTCCATCAGCTTCAAGTACCCCGGGTACCTCAAGAGAGGCAGGGTCACCGAGGTGGCCGAGTCGGCCGGCGGCGAACCGGTCGCCCAGACCGCCCTTGCCATCGACGAGGCGAACGCCATCTTCCTCGCCAAGTACGAGGTCAACGCCGAGGTCGACGACGACAACATCGCCACCTTCGCCCCCCAGGTCGACCAGCTCGTCCAGCAACTGACCGGGAAGCCGGTCAGCGGCCGCACCACGCGCGTCGGCGACCTGCCTGCGATCCGCTACGACGACGTCGACCTCAACACGCCTCCGCAGGGGCAGAGCCGCCTCGTCTTCCTGTTCGACGGGGCGGTGGAGTACCTCGTCAACTGCCAGTCCACCCCGGAGGAGCGCGACGCCATAACGCGGGGGTGCGACCGGGTGCTGACGACGATGTCGCGAGCGTGACCATCTAGGGTCGCTCTCGTGGCCGCGCCCTTGCCCAGCACCTTCGTCGACGCCTGCTGGCAGAGGCCCGTCGACCACACGCCGGTGTGGTTCATGCGCCAGGCGGGACGGTCCCTGCCCGAGTACCGCGAGGTGCGGGCGCGGGCCGGCATGTTCGAGATCGTGCGCCAGCCCGAGCTGGCCGCCGAGGTGACCGTCCAGCCGGTGCGCCGCCTCGGCGTCGACGCGGCCATCCTGTTCTCCGACATCGTCGTGCCGCTCGCCGCCCTGGGCGTCGGCGTCGAGCTGCGTGAGGGCACCGGCCCGGTGGTGGCCGAGCCGTTCCGGGGCCCCGAAGACCTGCGCCGCCTGCGGCGACTCGAGCCCGAAGCGGACATCCCCTACGTGCTCGACACCGTCCGCCTGGTGGTCAAGGAGCTCGAGGTGCCGCTCATCGGCTTCGCCGGCGCCCCGTTCACACTGGCCAGCTACCTCGTGGAAGGCGGCCCCTCCAAGTCGCACGCCCGAACCAAGGCGCTCATGCGCTCCGATCCCAGCACGTGGGGCGCCTTCCTCGACGCGCTGGCCGACGTCGCCCTGATCTCGCTACGCGCCCAGGTGGAGGCGGGCGCGGAGGCGGTACAGCTCTTCGACTCGTGGGCGGGAGCGCTGGCACCGGCGGACTACCGCCGTTCGGTGCTCCCCGCCAGCCGCCGGATCTTCGACGGTCTGGCCGACCTGGGCGTGCCGCGCATCCACTTCGGTGTCGGCACCGGTGAGCTCCTCGGGCTCCTGGCCGAGGCCGGTGCGGACGTCGTCGGAGTCGACTGGCGGGTGCCGCTCGACCGGGCCCGCGAACGCCTCGGTCCCACGGTCGCCGTGCAGGGCAACCTCGATCCCACCGCGTGCCTGGCGCCCTGGCCGGTCGTGGCCGCCGAGGTCGACGACGTCCTGGCTCGCAACGCCGGCCGACCCGGGCACGTGTTCAACCTGGGCCACGGCGTCCTGCCCGACACCGACCCGGGAATCCTGCGCCGGATCGTCGACCACGTCCACACGGCCACGTCGGGACCCACACCCTGAGCGGCCCCCGGCCGGATGTGACCGGGGTGCTCGTCATGGCCTACGGCACGCCCGCCACTCCCGACGACGTCGAGGCCTACTACACCCACGTCCGCCGCGGCCGTCCACCGACCCACGAGCTGCTGGCCGAGCTCAAGCAGCGCTACGACTCCATCGGAGGCACGTCACCATTGCTCCGGATCACCGTGGCCCAGGCACTGGGGCTGGCGACGGTGCTGGGCGAGGGCTGGGACGTCGAGCTGGGCATGAAGCACGCGCCGCCCTTCATCGAGGACGGCATGGCGGACCTGGACTCTCGGGGGGTGCGGCACGTGATCGGCCTCGTGCTCGCCCCCCACTACTCGGCGCTCTCCGTAGGCGAGTACGCCGCCCGCGCCTCGGCCACACCGGCGGTGGCCGACGGCAGGGTCGAGCTCACCATGGTCGAGTCGTGGCACCTGGCCCCCGGCTACCTCGACCTTCTGGCCCGGCGCGTCGTGCAGGCGCGCGACCTGCTCCTCGTCACCGAACCCGAACGGATCGAGGTCGTGTTCACCGCCCACAGCCTCCCCGAGCGCATCCTCGAGGTCGGCGACCCGTACCCCCGGCAGCTCGAGGAGACGGCGGCAGCGGTGGCCCAACGGGCCGGCGTGAGCCGTTGGTCGGTTGCCTGGCAGAGCGCGGGGAGGACGCCGGAACCGTGGATCGGGCCCGATCTGTTGTCGGTGCTGGCCGACCGCGCCCAGGCGGGGGTCGAGGGCGTGCTGGTGTGCCCGGCCGGGTTCGTCTCCGACCACCTGGAGATCCTCTACGACCTCGACGTCGAGGCACGAGGGGTGGCCGAGGGCCTCGGCCTCGCTTTCGCCCGGACCGAGTCGCCCAACGACGACCCCGACTTCTGTGCGACCCTTGCCGACGTCGTGCGGTCCCACGTGGGAGGGGCGTCCGCAACCGCCGAGGTTGGCCGCGCCTGAGGCCGACGCGCCGCACGTCGCCGTCGTCGGCGGCGGGATCACCGGGCTGGCGACGGCCTGGTACCTGCGGGCCGCCACCAGCTCGGCGTCACCGACCGTCACCGTCCTCGAGGCGGACAACCGGCTCGGGGGGAAGATCCGCACCGAGGAGCTGGGCGGGGTACCGGTCGAGGCGGGGCCCGACACCTTCCTCGGCCGCGTCCCCTGGGCCCGCGACCTGTGCCGGGAGCTGGGCCTGGAGAGCGAGCTCGTCGCTCCGGCCACGTCGAAGGCCTGGCTGTGGCGGTCGGGCCGGCTCCGGCCCCTCCCCGCGGGGACCGTGCTCGGTGTGCCCGTCACGGTGGGGTCGCTCGCCCCGGGCCGGGCCCTCTCCCCCGCCGGGGCCGCCCGGGCCGCCCTCGACCTCGTGCTCCCCCGGCGGCCGCTCCCCGCCGACCCGTCCGTGGCCGACCTGGTGGGCGCTCGCATGGGACGGGAGGTCGTCGACCGCCTGGTCGACCCGCTGGTGGGCGGGATCCACGCCGGGCGTGCCGACCGGCTCAGTGCCCGGGCGACGGCCCCTCCGCTGGCCGAGGCGGCCGACCGCCGCCGCAGCCTGATCCTCGGTCTCCGGTCCCGCGAGCGGGAGGTCGAGGGAGGACCGTTGTTCCTGGGCGTCGCCGGGGGCTTGGAGCGATTGGTGCGCCGCCTGGCGTCGGCGCTCGAGCCGACGGACGTCCGCCCGGGCACCGCGGTGGGGCCGCTCGCGCCTGAGGGGGGCCGGTGGCGGCTCGAGTGCCAGCCCGGCCCGGCTGTAGAGGCCGACGCGGTCGTCCTGGCCGTTCCGGCCGGGGCCGCGGCGGACGTGCTGTCGGACGTCGCTCCCGGCGTCGCCGAGGAGCTGCGACGCATCCGCTACGCGTCCGTCGTCGTCGCCACCCTCGGCTACCGCCCGCGGGCCGTTCCCTCCGCCCTGGACGGGAGCGGCTTCCTCGTGCCCAGGAGCGAGGGGCGGCTGCTCACGGCGTGCACCTGGTCGACCTCGAAGTGGCCGCAGCTGGGGGCCAGCGGGCTCGTCCTCCTTCGGGCCTCGGCCGGACGGGACGGCGACGAGCGGGCCCTCGGGATGGACGAGGACGCGCTGGTGTCCGCCCTCCACCGCGAGCTGACGACCACGGTCGGCGTCACCGAGCCGCCGGCCACGTCGAGAATCGACCGGTGGCCAGCGAGCTTCCCGCAGTACGAGCCGGGCCACGCGGACCGGGTCCGCCGGATCGAGGCCGCCCTCGCCACCGAGGCACCCGGCGTCTTCGTCGCCGGCGCCGCCTACCGCGGCCTCGGGATCGCCGCCTGCGTCCAACAGGGACGGGCGGTGGCCGAGCGGGTGCTCGGTGGGATCATGGGATCAGGTTGAACCCCTCGAGAGGAGGCGCGATGGCCGCCGTCCGATCCGTCCCCATCGGTGAAGAACGATTCTCCGGACACGAGACGATCGCCGTGCACGCTCCGTACGACGGCGCCGAGCTGGCACGGGTGCCGTCGTGCGGACCGGCCGACGTCGACCGGGCCGTCGGTGCCGCCCGGGCCGCCCTGGCGATCGGGCCGCTGCCGCCCTGGCGGCGCGCGGAGATCCTCGACCGGGCCGCCCGCCTGCTCGACGAACGGTCGGAGGAGTTCGCCCGCACCATCGCCGCCGAGTCGGCCAAGCCGCTCAAGACCGCCCGCATCGAAGCCAGGCGCGCCGTCTCCACCGTCACCTTCGCGGCGGTGGCCGCCCGTACCCTTGCCGGCGAGGTGGTGCCGGTCGACGCCGCCCAGGTTGGCGAGGGAAAGCTCGCCTTCACCCTGCGGGTGCCCGTCGGCGTGGTCGCGGCGATCTCCCCGTTCAACTTCCCGCTCAATCTGGTCGCCCACAAGGTGGCGCCGGCCATCGCCGCCGGGTGCCCGGTCGTGCTCAAGCCGGCCAGCCAGACGCCGCTTTCCGCGATCGCCCTGGCCGAGCTCCTCCTCGACGAGTGCGGCCTGCCCGCCGGTCACCTCAACGTGGTCACCGGCGGGGGCGGCACCGTGGGCAACGCCCTGGTCGAGCACCCCGATGTCGCCTACGTGAGCTTCACCGGCTCTGGTGCGGTCGGGTGGGGCATCGCCGAGCGGGCCGCCCGCAAGAAGGTGGCGCTCGAGCTGGGCAACAACTCACCAGTGATCATCGAGGCCGACGGCGACTGGGACCGGGCCTCCCGCACCATCCAGGTCGCCGGGTTCAGCCACGCCGGTCAGTCGTGCGTGTCGACCCAACGGGTCTATGTCCACGCCGACGTGGCCGACGGCTTCTGCTCGACGCTGGCCAAGCTGGCCGGTGAGCTGGTGGTCGGCGATCCGCTTGACGAGGAGACCGACGTGTCGGCCCTCATCACCCACGACGAGCGGGACCGGGTGCAGTCGTGGGTCCAGGAGGCGGTGAGCGGCGGGGCCGAGATCCTGACCGGCGGCCAGGCCCGCGACGGGCTGCTGCCACCAACCGTCCTCCGCAACGTCTCCGCCGACATGCGGGTCTGCCGCGACGAGGTCTTCGGGCCGGTGGTGGCCGTCCAGACCTACACCGACCTCGAGGAGGCGCTGCGCCTGGCCGACGACAGCCGCTACGGCCTCCAGGCCGGCATCTTCACCGCCCGCCTGGACACCGCCCTGCGAGCAGCCAGAGAGCTGCACTACGGCACCGTGCTCGTGAACGAGGTACCGACGTGGCGAGCCGATCAGATGCCCTACGGCGGCGTGCGGGAGAGCGGCAACACCAAGGAGGGCCCGCCCTCGGCGGTACGGGAGATGACCGAGGAGCGCCTGGTCGTCATCGGCACCTGAGCCAGCTCGTCGGTCCACTCCTCGTGCGGCGCACGGGGAGCTCTCATGCCATCACGCTTGGCAGCCCGAGCCCTGCCCCTCTGCATCGCGGCGGCGCTAATGGCTGTGACGGCCGGCGTCCTTCCCGCCGCGGCTCAGCAATCTCCCGTCCAGGTGGTGCCCGGCGTGTGGACCCTCTTCGACGTCTGGTGCGCGCCCGACGGCGTCTGCCTGGGTGTCGGGGCCGTCGACGTCGATGCCGGTCGCCTGGTCGGGGCGGTAGTCGTGCTGAGGGCGTCCGGGCCGATCGGGCCCGTGCGCCTGGTACCGGGGACGGAGCGGCTGTACGACATCGACTGCCCGCCGGGCGGGAGCTGCATGGCCGTCGGCATCGGGACCTTTTCGACGGCGGGTCCGGTGGTCGTCCAGGTAAGCCGCGACGGCACGCCGGGGGTCCCGGTGGTCGTGCCGGGGATGACCGACGTGTCCGACGTTGCCTGCCCGACGGCCACGACCTGCCTGGTGACCGGCATACGGCGCACCTTCACGTACCCCTACTCCCCCACCATCTATCTCTTCTCGGTGCTCACCAATGGCCAGCCCGGCCCCGTCCAGAGGCTTCCCCGCAGGATGACCGACGCGGTGGGCATCGACTGCCCTACGGCGACGAGGTGCCTGGTGAGCGGCGCCAACGGCTTCGGCGTACTGACGAACGTCGACGGTGCGTGGGTGGGCGACTTTCAACAGTTCTGGAGCCCGACCGGCTCCCCCGACGGCGAGGTCTCGTGCGGGTCGCCGACCACGTGCAATGCGATCCCACGGGGCTTCGTCCCCACCGGGGGTACCGGCCACTACGCCGTCCCGGCGATGATCCCGGTGACGACGGACGGGGTGGCGGGACCGGTGCAGCTCCTCACCGACCGGCAAGGCAGCTCGAACGGCATCTCCTGCGTGTTCGGCCGAAACTGCACGGTCGTCGGGCTGCTGCACTCTGCGGGCGCAATCTCGGTCGACGTGTTCAGAGGGACGCCGATGCCGCCGAGGATCTGGCCGGGCGCCATCGCCTTCCTCGGCGTCAGCTGCGTCGCCCCCGCGACGTGTGGGATGGTCGGCTACGGGCCCGACGGCGCGGTGTTCGCCTGGTACGGCCCCGTCCCCGCCTGATGCTCCCGCTGCTTCGGCGAGGCGCACGCAGCCGAGGTGAGCCGCGACGACACCTCCGGGCTCGTCCACCCGGTGTCGGGGATGACCGACACGTCCGACATCGACTGCCCGACGGCAACCACCTGCCTCGCCACGGAGAACAGGGGGTTTGTGGTGCCGATCAACGCCAACCGCGCCTGGAGCTCGGTGTACCGAGAGCTCTCCGCCCCGAACGTCAACCCCAGTAACGACATCTCGTGCAGGTCGTCGACCACGTGCGACGCGACGGCGAGTCCGTCGTGTACTCGGGGAACACCTTCCGCGCCCGACGGCGTCCTGTTCGCCAGGCACGGTCCGATTCCGGCCCGACGCCTCCGTCGCCCTCCGGTACGATGCGATGCCACGGCGAAGGGGCCCGCATGAGACCACGCGCAGCACTACGAGCTCTTCTCTTCTTCTCGGTGGCCGCGCTCCTGGCTTCGACGGCAGGGGTCCTGCCCGCCGCCGCCCAGCAGCCCAGCGCCCAGGCCGTGCCCGGAATGCGCTACCTCACCGACGTGTGGTGCGGACCGGACGGCACTTGCCTCGGTGTCGGCTTCACCCCCGACAACGTGGGGGCGGTGGTCGTGCTTCGGGCGGTCGGCCCGAGCGGGCCGGTGCGACCGGTCCCCGGCACCGGTGAGCTGAATCAGATCGACTGCGCGCCGGGCGGAAGCTGCGTCGCCGTGGGCGTCGCGGGTGGTCGGGGGGCGGTCGTCGAGGTGAGCCGGGATGGCTCCCCGGGACCGGTGCGAGCGGTGCCAGCATCCACCAACTTGTGGGACGTGACCTGTCCCACCGCGACGACCTGCATCGCCACCGGCTCCCTGTCCGTCCCGATCCCCACGTTCCCGTATCTCAGCGACACGCCTCTCTTCGTCGTCATCGACAACGGCCAGCCGGCTCCAGCCCAGGAGTTTCCGCGCGGGACGCGACGCGCCATTGGCATCGACTGCCCGACCGCCAC
Source organism: Acidimicrobiales bacterium (assembly GCA_035947635.1). Taxonomy (GTDB): domain Bacteria; phylum Actinomycetota; class Acidimicrobiia; order Acidimicrobiales; family AC-14; genus DASZJY01. The sequence goes on from DASZJY010000174.1 coordinate 13,361, forward strand.
GACCTGCCTTGCCGTGGGAAGCACCGGCTTCGTCGTGCTCACGAACATCAACGGCACCTGGACCGTCTCTTTGCGCAGGCACGAGAGCGCCCCCGGCGCCTACCCGACGTACGAGATCTCGTGCCCGACGTCGACCACGTGCTACGCCACCGCCGCCGGCTTCGCCATCATGGCGGTGAGCGCGGACGGCGTGGCCGGCCCCGTGCAGGTCCTGAGCTCGGGCACTGCGGAGGACATCTCGTGCCCGTTCGGACGCACGTGCACGGTCGTAGGGCAGAACAACTTCACGTCTCAAGGGCTTGTGGTCGACGTGTTCCGGGGCACCGTCGCAGCCAGCACGACCTACGCCAACTCCAACTGGTTCTCGGGCGTCAGCTGTATCGGGGTCGCGAGCTGCGGGGTCGTCGGCACTATGCCCACCTACGCCGTCTTCGCCTGGCACGGTCCCGTTCCCGCCTGACGCCCGGCCCCCGCCGTCCGGGCAGGGGTACGATGCGAGGCGACGGCGAACGAGGGGTTCACGTGACATCACGCGTCTCACTACGGGCCCTGCTGGTCTGCACGATGGCCGCGCTCCTGGCATCGGCGGTGGGCGCGATCCCGGCCGCCGCCCAGGCCTCCACCCCTCGGGAAGTGCCCGGCATGCGGATGCTCTACGGCATCTGGTGCGGTTCCGACGGCGTCTGCCTGGCGGTGGGTGACGCTGACACGGGGGAGAGGCTCGGGGGGGTGGCCGTCGTCAGGGCGAACGGCGCCATGGGCCCGGTGACGCCGGTCCGCGGGACGTGGAGCTTGACCCAGATCGACTGCGCGCCCGACGGCGGCTGCATCGCCATTGGCCGGGGACCCGCAGGCGGCGTCGTCGTCGAGGTGAGCCGCGACGGCACCCCCGTGGCGGTGCGACCGGTGCCGGGAACGACCGGGTTGTCCGACGTGGCGTGCCCGACGGCGACCACCTGTGTGGCGACCGCTGGCTTCGTTACGTGGTCAGCGGAGTTCGAGCGTCCGTTCAGCGTCGCGCTCTTTGTCGTGATCACCAACGGGCAACCGGGCCCCCCTCAACTGATGCCCCGCGGGGCGGCTGCGTGGACCATCGACTGCTTGACCGCGACGAGGTGCCTCGCCATCGGGAGCGGCGTGGTCGTGGTCGTCACCAATGTCGACGGCACCTGGACGGCGGCGCTGCGACGCTTCTCGGGCAGCTCCGCCACCGGCTGGTTGGGCGACGACATCTCGTGCGCGTCCTCGACGACGTGCTATGCGACCGCCATCGGCTCCGTTCCCGTGGGCACTGGCTACTACACCGTCCCCGGGATCGTGCCGGTGAGCGCGGACGGGACCGTGGGGCCGGTGCAGCTCCTGATCGACGAGTTGGGCAACTCCCGGGGCATCTCGTGCGCGTTCGGCCGCACCTGCACGGTCATCGGGTCGAGCAACGTCCTTCCCGGGGCGGAGATCACCATCGACGTGTTCCGGGGAACGCCCACGCCGCCCACCCGGTGGCCGGTTTTCCGCTTCACGGGCATCAGCTGCATCGCCGCCGCGACGTGCGGGATCGTCGGCAACATGTACCAGGCGCCCCCCGTCTTCCTCTGGCACGGTCCCGTCCCCGCCTGATGGGTACCGCGCCGGCACCAACAAGGGAGTACACATGAGACCACGCGCTGCAGTCCGTGCCCTCGTGTCCTGCACGGCGGCGGTGTTCCTGGCTTGGGGGATGGGCGTCTCACCCGCCCGGGCCCAGCAGGCGGCGCCAACCGCCCAGGCGGTCGCCGGCATGAGCCATCTCGATGACATCTGGTGCGGTCCCGACGGCGTCTGCCTGGGAGTCGGGATCGCGCCGGGACCCGTCGGGGCGGTGGTGGTGCTGCGGGCAAACGGCCAGACCGGTCCGGTGAGGACAGTGCCCGGGACCGACCGCCTTTCTGCGATCGACTGCCCGGCGGGCGGGAACTGCATCGCCGTCGGCCGGGGCGGGGTGGTGGTCGAGGTGAGCCGCGACGGCACACCGGGCCCGCTGCGACCGGTGCCGAGGACGAGCGGACTGTCCCACGTCGCCTGTCCCACGGCAACGACTTGTCTGGCGACCGGCTCCCTGACCGTCTTTCCCCCTGAACCCCACGGCGTCACCACCTCGGTGTACACCGTCATCAACAACGGGCAGCCCGAGCCCGCCCGGGACTTTCCTCGCGGGACGTCCAGCGCGTTCGGCATCGACTGCCCGACCACGACCACCTGCCTCGTGGTAGCGAGGAGCGCAATCGTCGTCCTGAGGAACATCGACGGCGTCTGGCTCCCGACGCTTCGAAGGATCCCGCTCGACTCGGACGCCGGGCAGCCGACGCTGGAAATCTCGTGCGCCTCGTCGACGACGTGCTTCGCCTCCGCCTCCGGCTTTGTCCAAACGCCCGAGGGCGAGTACGGCATCCCGGCGATGGTGCCGGTGACGGTCGACGGAGTTTCCGGACCGGAGCAGGTCCTCACCACCCAACAGGGCATCGTGGACGACATCTCGTGCGTCTTCGGGCGCACCTGCACGGTCGTCGGGCAAACCACCAGCGGAGCCGTCTCGATCGACGTATTCCGCGGCACCCCGGCCGCGCCCGTGATCTGGGAGAACGTGAACGTCTTCACCGGCGTCAGTTGCATCGCTCCCGCGACGTGCGGGGTCGTCGGCGGCAGCTACCCCAACGCCCTCTTCGGCTGGCACGGTCCCGTCCCCGCCTGACCAACTGATTGACGCGAGCACGCCATGACACTCCGCCTGGCGCCACGAGCCCTGGTGGTCGTCACGGCGGCCGCGCTCCTGGCGCTCCCGGCTGGCGCACCCCCAACCGCGGCCCAGCAGCCGACCGCGCAGACCGTCGCCGGCATGCGGACGCTGTACGACGTCCGGTGCGCGCCCGACGGCACCTGCCTCGGTGTGGGCTCCACCCTGGAGTCCAGAGGAGCGGTCGTGGTCCTCAGGGCGAACGGCCAACACGGTCCGGTACGGCAGTTGTTCGGCACGGGTGCCCTGAACGCGATCACGTGCCCCCCGAGCGGGAACTGCATCGCGGTGGGGGCAGGTTAACGTGGGCGCTGTCGTCGAGGTGGGCCGGGACGGCACGCCGGGCGTCGGACGGGCGGTCGAGGGCATGACCGAGCTCTTCGCCGTGACCTGCCCGTCGGCGGAGACCTGCATCGCGACCGGGAACGTACAGAGCAATCTGCCGAACTGGCCCTACTACCAGCTGACACCGGCGTTCGTCGTCATCAGCAACGGCGTTCCCGGGCCACCCCAGGACTTCCCGCGGGGGACCCGGCAGGCGGTCGGCATCGACTGCCCGACCGCCACCCGCTGCCTCGTCGTCGGGAGGAGCGGGTTCATCGTGCCCATGAACCTGGCCGGCAGGTGGCTCCCGTCGGGGCACCGGTACTCCATCTCGCCAGGCTCCGGTTACCCGACCGACAAGATCTCGTGTCCCTCCTCGACGACGTGCTACGCGACAGCCGCCGGTTTCATCCCGACCCCCGAGGGCGCCTATCTCATGGTTCCGGCGATGATGGCCGTGAGCGCGGACGGCGTCGCCGTGCCGGTGCAGGTCCTCAGCCACGAGCGCGGCTACTCGGCGGACATCTCCTGCCTCTTCGGCCGCACCTGCACGCTCGCCGTCGAGGGCCACGACCCTGTCGGGGGGGTGGTGATCGACGTCTTCCGAGGGACCCCAGTCGCGGTCACCAGGTACGCCAACTCCGCGTGGTTCTACGCGTTGAGCTGTGTCGCCCCTGCAACCTGCGGGGTCGTCGGCAACATGCCCACCTACGCCGTCTTCGCCTGGCACGGTCCCGTCCCCGCCTGACGGGTACGATCCCGGCGACCCGGACAAATCTGCTTTATCCGCAGGAACGGCCTAAAGGTTCAAACCTGTATAGACCGATATTCCTCCCAGAAGCGTCATCCGATCCGGGAGGAGCCAGCAATTGTCCGATTCCAAGGGAACTTCCAAGAAGATCCTGCTGTCCGTCGCCGCTCTAGGCGTCACCGCCAGCATCGCCGGCCTGGGCACGTTCGCCACCTTCACCAGCTCGACGAGCGCCTCACAGAACGTCTCCTCGGGGACGGTCTCGATCGCCCTGGGTTCGGCGGGCACGGCCGACAACCGGCTCACCATCGGCGCCAGCGGCCTGGTGCCGGGCGACAGCCTGCAACGGCGGGTCAAGCTCAGCAACGCCGCCGGCAACGAGGCCCTGAGCTCGATCACGTTGTCGACGGTCGACACGACCGCTGTCGACACGGTGCTCACCACCAACGCCACCAACGGCCTCCAGATGAGGATCCAGAAGTGCGCCGTCGGCTGGGTCGAGTCGGTCACCACCCCGTACAGCTACACCTGCGCTGACATCGGCGGTGCGACGACCGTGCTCGCCCAGCAGGCCATCATCGGCAGCAACCTGGCGCTGTCGTCTCTGTCAGCCCTCACGGCTGGCAACACCGACGACCTGGTGGTCACCGTGAGCCTTCCCACCACAGCCGACAACACCTTCCAGGACAAGTCGGCGACCATCGATTACACCTTCACCGGCACCCAGCGGGCCGGCGCGAGCAAGTAGCCACC
>DASZJY010000175.1:0-2087 GCA_035947635.1 Acidimicrobiales bacterium
GGCACCGGGCGCACCGATGCTCTGGATGAACGGCAGCGACCACCAGGTGCCCCAGCCGTGGCTCGGCCGGGTGGTGGCCAGGTACTCGGGGAGCGACGTCACGACCAGGCGGTAGTCGTCCTGCAACGCGTTGACCTCGGCCACCACCCGGCCGAGCCACGGCTGGGGCACCTGGTGGTCGCTGCCGTTCATCCAGAGCATCGGTGCGCCCGGTGCCAGCAGGGCGCCCAGCTCGGTGTCGTGGGCCCGCACCCGGTCCAGCAGGCGCTTGGCGTCGTCGGGCACGGCGGCCCCGTTGCCGTAGCCCACGGGGAGGTACTCGGCCCGAACGGTGGACCCGTCGGGCGCCGACCACCAGAAGGCGGTGCGGTCGACTGCGGACGGCACCCCGCGCCAGACGACGGCGTGCTCGAAGCCGGCCAGGCGCAGGAGCTGGGGCATCTGGGCCACGTGGCCGAACATGTCGGGCAGGTAGCCGACCTGCATGGCTCCACCCATCTCCGCCGCCCGCTCGAGGCCGAGCTCGAGGTTGCGCACGAGTGTCTCGCCGGACACGCAGAACTCGTCGGGCAGCACGTACCAGGGCCCGATGGCGACCTGGCCCGACGAGACGAGCCGGCGCAGGCGGTCGTCGGCCTCCGGGCGCACCTCCAGGTAGTCGTCGACGGCGGCGAGCTGGCCGTCGAGGAGGAACGGGGAGCCGTCGGCCTCGAGCCGGGGGAGGAGGTCGTCGACCAGGTCGACGAGTGCCAGACGGAAGGTCTGGAAGGGCGCGTACCACTCGCGGTCCCAGTGCGTGTGGGGGACGATGGCGACGGTACGGGTCACGCCATCAACCGTACGGGCCGTACGATCGTTGCGTGGACCGGGAGACGACGGGGTGGTTGCAGGTGCAGGTGGCGGCCGGGTCCCGCGAGGAGGCCGACGGGGTGGCCTCGGCCGTCCTCGGGCCTCGCCTCGCCGCGTGCGTGCAGGTGGTGGGACCGGTCGAGAGCCGTTTCTGGTGGGAGGGACGGCTCGACACTGCCACCGAGTGGCTGTGCCTCATCAAGACCACCGACGAACGCCTCGACGCGGTGGTGGCGACCATCCGCGACGCCCACTCCTACGACACGCCGGAGATCATCGCCGTGCCCGTCGTCGGCGGCGACGAGGCCTACCTGCGTTGGGTCACCGACGTCACCGACGCCACCGACGTCACCGGCGTCATCGACGAGAAGCGGTAGCCGACCGCGCAACGAGCGGGGTCGGGCGATACTGGACCGATGACCACCACCAACATCCCGAGCGCCTCCGTGAACCTCACCGAGTGGACTTCCTGCGGGGGTTGCGCGGCCAAGTGGGGCGCCGCCCCGCTGTCGGGCCTGGTGCGGGCGTTGGTGGCCGACGCGGCGGTGCCCGACTTGGTCGTGGGCCTCGCCCCCTTCGACGACGCCGCCGTCTACCGCCTCTCCGACGACGCCGCCCTCGTCTCCACCACCGACTTCTTCCCACCCCTCGTCGACGACGCCGACGACTTCGGGGCCATCGCCGCCGCCAACGCCTGCAGCGACGTCTTCGCCATGGGAGGCCGGGTCGTGCTGGCTCTCAACATCTCCGCCTTCCCCGAGCGCATGCCGGTCGAGGTGATCGGCGCCATCCTCGCGGCCGCCTCCCGGACCGTCACCGAGGCGGGCGGCACCGTGGCCGGTGGCCACACCATCCGCTCCGAGGAGCCGATCTTCGGGCTCGCCGTGCAGGGCCTCGTCCATCCCGACCGCGTCTGGACCAAGGCAGGCGCCCGTGCGGGTGACGTGCTGCTGCTCTCCAAGCCGCTGGGCACGGGCATCGTCCTGGCGGGTGGCACCGCCGACGACAAGGCCACCGCCATCACCTATATGCGCAGGCTCAACCGGCGGGCGGCCGAGGCCCTGTCCGCCCTGCCCGAGGCGCCCCACGCCGTCACCGATGTCACCGGTTTCGGGCTGCTGGGGCACGCCTGGGAGATGGCCGAGCGCTCGGGCGCCCGTCTCGAGCTCGATGCCGGGGCGCTGCCGCTTTACGGCGGTGCCCTGCGGGTGGCCCAGGCCGGCGTCCGCACCGGCGGC
>DASZJY010000176.1:0-3204 GCA_035947635.1 Acidimicrobiales bacterium
GGCACCGGGCCGGCGCGGGCCGCCCTGCGCCGGGGGGGCCGGCGTGCCGTCGGGGCGACGGCGGCGGTGGCGGCGGCGGCCGTCGCCACGCTGGTGTGGGAAGTCGCCTTGCAGCCCCGTCCCCGGCGGAGCATCGACGCCGCCCTGCGGGGGTTGCGGGGCGAGCTTGGAGAGCTGCCGGAGGTGTTCGACCAGGCCATAGGGATCTTCGGCTGGCTCGACACGCGGATGCCGACACTTGCCTACGGGACGTGGAAGCTGTTGCTCCTCGGTCTCCTGATGGCGGCGCTCGTGGTCGCCGGCCGTCGCCAGCGCCTGGTCCTCGTCGGCCTGGCCGCCGGCAGCGTCGTCGCCACCGTGGCGGTGGCGACGTTGAACCGGGCGACGGGCTTCGGCGTGCAGGCGCGCTACGTGCTCCCCTTCGTCGTCATCGTCCCACTGGCCGCCGGGGAGCTCCTGCTGGCCCACCGGGACCGGGTCCCGACCCGGCTGGCCCGTTGGCTGCCGGTGGCGTTCGTCGCCCCGGCCGCGGCCGTCCACCTCGTGGGTTGGTACGCGAACGCTCGCCGCTACGCGGTGGGCGTCCCCGGACCGTGGGCGTTCATCGGCCGGGCGGATTGGAGCCCGCCCCTCGGCTGGTGGACGTGGCTCGGCGTCGTCGTCGCGGCGACGCTCGCCCTTGCGCTCGCTGTGCTCCTGGATGCCCGGAGGGGCCCGGACCGCCTGGCTACTGCGGCGGCCCTCGCCGGGTCAGCAGCGTCGGCGACTCCTCAGCCGCCTGGGCCGCCTGGGCCGCCTGGGCCGCCTGGGCGGTCTGTCCAGCGGTCGGCTGGGGGGGCAGCACCGGGCCCACGCACGGATGGTTCGTGAGGTTGTTGGGAGGCACCGGTCCACCGATATCGGCGTACGTGCGACCGAAGTTGTTGTTCCGCCAGACGTTCTGGTCGCACGGCGTGTTCGGGGTGACGTTGGCGTTGCCGTCGTAGCCGTTGAAGGCCCTGCCGCCGCCCGACAGCTGGTTGTTGCGCAGGGCGGTGTTGCCGACGAAGGTGCTCATCGTCACCGGGTTCCCCGGCCGGTGGTCGAGCACGGCGATGCCGTTCTTGGCGTTCTCGTTGGCCGTGTTGCCCCGCACCGTGTGGCGGATGGGCGGGTTGGGGCCGCCGATCATCAGCGTGATCCCGCTGCCCCCGTTGCCCGGTCCCTCGAAGAGCCGGGCGCCGGCGATGCCCGTCGGGTAGCCGAAGCCGTTGCGGTTGATCTGGTTGCTGCTGATGATGTTGTCGCGGTTCGACGGCCCTGGGCACACGAGTCCGGGCCCGAAGTCAGGGCAGGTCGACGGGCTGAAGATCCCGGTGTTGCCATTGTCGACGATCGTGTTGCCGTGGACGGTGTTCTCGTAGGGTGCCCCTGAGTCCAGACCCTCGAACTTGACGCCGTGGTTCTGCTGGTTCGTGAACACGAAGGGCGGCTGGGTCGGATGGGTCGGTCCGCAGACGTGGACGATGCCCCCGCCCGACGTGGAGAACCGGAAGAAGTCGCGCTCGGGGCAGATCTCGGGCTGGCTGTTGCGCGTGACCAGGTTGCCCTGAACGGTGTTGCGCCCGGCCGCGCCGAGAAGCCCGATCCCGTCGAACGGCCCGTTGTCCCGGACGGTGTTCCCGGTGATGTAGTTCCCGACCGAGTCCCAGACGACGATGCCGTCGCCGAACTCAGTCGTTCCCGGGGGGCCTAGGTTCTCCTCGACGGTGACCCGCGTCACGGTGTTGCGCGAGCCGCCCTGGATGAGGACGCCGGCGGCGAAGTTCCTGATCGAGCCGGGGCCCGTCACGCGGTTCCTCGTGCCGCGGATCTGCACCCCGACGAACTGACCCGTGGTGTAGCGGATGGTGTAGGGCGTCCCGAACTGGCCGTTGTCCCCGATGGCCGCCGCCTGGGTCACCTGCCGCGTCTCGAGCCGCCCCCGGATGGTGTGGCCGTTGAGGTTGAGGGTGATGCCGTTGCCCTGCAGGATGAGCCCGTTGCCGTTGGGGCAGAAAAGGTCGCCGTGCAGGCTGGTGCTGGCGGTGACGACCTGCCCGCAGCTGAGGTGGTTGGCCGCCGCCGGGGTGGTGGAGACGAGGCCGAGCACCAGCCCGACACCCGACGCGGCGGCGATGACGCGACGCAAGCTGCTCACTGCCTGGCACCTCCCATGCGGGTCGACTTCCCCAGCGTAAGTCGCGCCTTCCTAGCGCAGCGCTCGCGGTCAGGCAATACCGGCAGGATGCACTGATTGGGCAGGACGCTTCTCAACCGGGAAGGGTCTCGCCCCCTACGGGCGTCAGGACCTCGCCGCTGTAGTAGCTGGAGAACGCCTTCGACGCGAAGAAGACGTACGACGGGGCGATCTCGTCGGGCTGGGCGGCCTCGTCCATGGGCGTCTGCTGGCCGAAGTGGGCCGTCTTCTGCTCCTCCATGGTGGCTGGAATCAGCGGCGTCCAGACCGGGCCGGGGGCGACGCAGTTGACGCGGATGCGCCGCTCGACCAACGACTGGGCCAGCGAGTAGGTGAAGGCGAGGATGGCGCCCTTGGTCGCCGAGTAGTCGATGAGGCCCTTGTTGCCCCGAAGGCCGTTGATCGAGCCGCTGTTGATGATGGCGCTCTCGTCGGGCAGGTGGTCGAGAGCCGCCTTGGTCACCCAGAAGTAGCTGTAGATGTTCGTCTTGAACGTGCGGTCCCACTGCTCGGTGGAGATCTCGGCGAGGGACTCGACGGGGTTCTGGAAGGCGATGTTGTTGACGAGAATGTCGAGGCCGCCGAGCTCGTCGACCGTGCGCTCCACCACGTCCCGGCAGTGCTGCTCGTCGGTGAGGTCGCCGGGCAAGAGGGCCGCGCGCCGCCCCTCCTGCTCGATCAGCTTGGCCGTGTGGCGGGCGTCCTCGTCCTCGGACAGGTAGGCGATGGCGACGTCGGCCCCCTCCTTGGCGAAGGCGATCGACACCGCCCGGCCGATGCCGGAGTCGCCTCCGGTGACGAGGGCCCGTTGACGGTCCAGGAGGGCCCCGCCCCTCGTAGCCCGACATCTCGTCGTGAGGCTCGGGTGTCATCTCCCCCGTGACCCCGGGCGGCTCCTGGTGCTGCGGTGGGAACTCCACGTCGTCGTCGCTCATGGCCGGGTGACTACCCCCCGTCGCCGAGTGGGTAACGGCTCTGCGCCCATC
>DASZJY010000177.1:0-1937 GCA_035947635.1 Acidimicrobiales bacterium
GCCGCCACGGCCAGGGCCTGGAGCTGCCGCCGCACGACGGCGGCGACGGCGACGGTGGCGGCGAGGGCCAGGGCAAAGAGGGACGCCTCGGTGCGCAGGAGAACGGCGACGGCCGCGCAGGCGAGGACGCCGGCGGCCGACGACAGCCAGCGACGCCGGTCCTCGAAGGCACGGACAGCGCACAGCACGGCAGCGGCGGCCAGGGCCGCTCCCAGCGTGTGGGCGATGACCAGGTAGCCGTCGAAAAGCAGCGGGCTGCCCGCGCCGACGGCCCACAGCGCCGGCCGGGCCAGTCCAGGCCCCATGCGCCCGGCCAGGGCGGCGGCCAGGGCGGCGGCGGCGATCGTGCCCGCCACCGACAGGAGGACCATGGCGGTGACCCCGCCGAGCCGGGAGGCCGCCCCCAGCAGCACCGCGTAGAGCGGGTGCTTGGCGAACGGGGCGGTGCGGCCGTCGAGGCCCCGGGCGGAAAGCTCGAGCGGGTAGTTGGTCCCTTCCGGATCGGCCTCCGGCACCGGGTGGTCGACGATCCAGCCGTCACCCCGCGCCAGGTGGCGGGCCTGGACGATGGCAGCGCCCTCGTCGGCCGAGAAGGAGACGCCCGGCCCGACGACGGGCACCAGCGCCACCAGCACCACGGCGAGCGCAGCGACGTGCACACCCAGCGGCAGGCGCCAGACCCGGCGCCACCAGGGGTCGGTTGGCGTGAGGTGGGAGACGCCCGCCCGGTCCGCGTGGAGCAGATCCACCCGGTAGTAATCGGCGCCCGAGAGGGGCGCCTGGAGCCTCAGGCGCGCGAGGTCGAGACTTCCTTGAGCTCGCGCTTGAGGTCGTGGATCTCGTCGCGGAGGCGGGCGGCGTACTCGAAGCGGAGGTCGGCGGCGGCCTCGTGCATCTCCTCCTCGAGGGTGCGGATCAGGCGCGCCAGCTCGTCCTGGGGCAGCTCGGCGAAGTCGCTGCGGGCCCGGTCGCGCTTGCGCGACCGCCGGTCCCGGCCGGGGGTGGGCGCCCCCGCCTCGCCCTCGGGGCGGAGGGTCGCGAGGATGTCGGTCACCGCCTTGCGGATGGTCTGGGGGTCGATGCCCCGCTCGGCGTTGTAGGCCTGCTGGAGGCCCCGGCGCCGGTTGGTCTCCGAGATCGCTCGCTGCATCGAGTCGGTGACCGAGTCGGCGTACATGACCACCTGCCCGTCGACGTTGCGGGCGGCCCGGCCGATGGTCTGGATGAGGGACGTCTCCGACCGGAGGAAGCCCTCCTTGTCGGCGTCGAGAATGGCCACGAGCGACACCTCGGGCAGGTCGAGGCCCTCACGGAGCAGGTTGATGCCGACGAGCACGTCGAACTCGCCGAGCCGCAGGTCCCGCAAGATCTCGATCCGCTGGATGGTGTCGACCTCGGAGTGGAGATAGCGCACCCGCACGCCCAGCTCCAGGAGGTAGTCGGTGAGGTCCTCGGCCATCTTCTTGGTGAGGGTCGTCACCAGGACCCGGTCGCCCCGCTCGACCCGGTCGTTGATCTGCTCCATGAGGTCGTCGATCTGGCCCTTGGTGGGCTTGACCACCACCTCGGGGTCGACCAGGCCGGTCGGGCGCACGATCTGCTCGACCACCTGGGTCGAGATGGACACCTCGTACTCCGCCGGGGTGGCCGAGAGGAAGATGCACTGGCCGACCCGCTCGTACCACTCGTCGAAGCGGAGGGGACGGTTGTCGGCGGCCGAGGGCAGCCGGAAGCCGTGCTCGACCAGCGTGCGCTTGCGCGAGGCGTCGCCTTCGTACATGCCGCCGATCTGCGGCACCGTCTGGTGCGACTCGTCGATCACCAGCAGGAAGTCGTCGGGGAAGTAGTCGAGCAGCGTGTACGGCGGCTCACCGGGTGCCCGGCCGTCGATGTGGCGGGAGTAGTTTTCGATGCCGGAGCAGGTGCCGATCTGCTGC
>DASZJY010000178.1:0-8296 GCA_035947635.1 Acidimicrobiales bacterium
GGTGAGCAGCGGCGGCGGGCCTCGCGCCGACTACGAGCCCCAACAGGTCCCGGTGAACGTGTACGAGACCCACGGGGCCCTGGTGCTGGTGGCGCCCCTCCCCGGGGTCATGGCCGACGACGTGCAGGTCACCATCGAGGACGGCCAGGTTCTCATCGAGGCGGACATGCGCACGCCGGCCGAGAAGGGGTACCTGCTGCACGAGTGGCACTACGGGCCCTTCCGTCGCCACGTCGACATCCCGCCCGGCTTCGGTGGGAACGCCGCCGCCAGCTTCGGCAACGGCCAGCTGGCCATCCGCCTGGAGCGCAGCGACACGCCGGTGTCCGGGAAGGTCGTCGTCCACCCCGGCTGAGGTCAGTCGTTGTCGGGGCCTTCGCCCCACTCCTTCTGGGGAGGATCGGCTTCGCTGTCGGTCAGCGGGTCGTTCATGGTCTCGTCGCTCTCGCCGGGGCCGGGGTCCTCTTCGGTGCGCGGTTCATCAGCCATGCATGCCTCCTCTCGGTCGTGGTGCAGCCTCGTCTTACCGCGTGAACGTTCCGGGCACGCTCATGGTCATCTGGCGACGATCAGCGTGCCCGGAACGGCGAGAGGCGGGTAGCGCCAGCCTGGCCGTCGCCGGCAGCGTCGTGGCCCTCCTCGCGGCGCGCAACGTGACCGAGGTGGTGCTGCCCGACCCCGCCTACGTCCCGGCCAACGTCGCCCTCGGCGCCGTCCTGGTGGCAGTGGCCCGACGAGCCGGGTCCTCGTGGGAGGACCTGGGCCTCGCCCGCCGCCACGTCCGCCCGGGGGTCGCCGTCGGTGCCGTCGCCGCCTCGGCCGCGGTCGCCGGCATGGTCGTGGCCGCCGCCCTGCCGTTCACCCGAGGCCTCTTCGACGACGAGCGGGTGCCGGCCGACGCCAGCGGTGGGGAGCGCCTCTACCAGACGGCACTGCGCATCCCCATCGGCACCGCCGCCTTCGAGGAGCTGGCGTTCCGAGGAGTCCTCCTGGCTCTCCTGCGCCGGCGGCTCCCGACGGGAGCGGCGGTGGCAATCGACAGCGCCTTGTTCGGTCTGTGGCACATCGTGCCGACCCTGGCCACGGCCAGGGCGAACGGCATCGTCGGGGCGGGGCGGGTGGGCCTGGTGGTCGGCTCCGTCGCCGCCACCGCCGTCGGAGGAGCCGTGTTCTGCGCCCTTCGCCTCCGGGGACGGCACCTCCTCGCCCCGGCGCTTCTCCACGTCGCCTTCAATGACACCGGCTACCTCCTCGCCTGGTGGCTCCGCCGTTGACGGGGCGGCCCATCTCTCACCCCGGTGGGTACATGACGCCCGGGCCGTCCGGTGGCCGCTCGTCCGGCGGCGAGCCCGGCCGCGCCTCGGCGACGGCGAGCCGCAGCCGCTCGTCCCCCAGGCGCTCGGCCAGGGCGGCGCGCAGCGATGCGACAGTCGCTCCCCGAGGCCCCACCAACCGGCCGACGCTCCGAGTGTGCACGGTGACGACATAAGGGTGGCCTCCACCTCCGGTCACCTCGATGCTGCTGATGTCGGCATCGGGTGCCAGCTCGGAGAGCACGGCGCAAACCCGCCCGAAGTCCTCGGCGGCGGCCATCACGTCACAGCCCAGCGTAGGGGTCAGGCGTGGCGGTTTACGCTCCCTTCATGGAGCTGCAGCGAGCGCTGGACTACGGCGTCACCGGCATGGGACAGGTGGCGGGGTGGCTCTCGCCGCTCGACGTGGCCGTGTTCACGTCGGTGCTCGTCGCCCAGGCGACCACGTCGATCGAGGGAGACCTCGCCGAGATCGGCGTGTGGCAAGGCAAGTCCGCCATCTTGCTGAGCCACTTCGTCAACCGGGGCGAGACCTTGTACGCCGTCGACGTCTTCGACCTGTACTACCCCGGCGAAGTCCCCGCGTCTCCCGCCAAGCCCTACGCCAACCCGGCCGTCTTCGAGGAGAACCTCAGCGCCCATGGGTGCGCCGAGGCGGTGACAGCGATCGCCAGCGACACGCGCCACGACCCCGACCTCGTCGGCAAGCTCGCCGGCCGGGGGGTCCGCTTCTTCCACATCGACGGCGGTCACTCCTACGACCACGTCGTCGCCGACTGCAGCACCGCCCTCGCGGCCATCGCCGAGAGCAGCGTCATCGTGCTCGACGACTTCATGCAGATCGACAACCCGCCCGTCACCGAGGCGATCGTGGACACCTTCCGCGGGGCACCGAACGGGCTGGTGCCGTTCGCGACCACCCGAAAGAAGCTCTACCTGGCCTCGCGCGAGGTCGTGCCCGAGTACTGGCGGTGCTTGTTCGCACTGGTGCCGGCCGCGGTCACCCGCAAGCGCCCCATCCTCGGCGCCTCGTCGCTGATCCTCAATCCCTCCCGGTTCGACCTGTCGCGCGACTTCCGTCTGCCCACAGCGGGCGCCGACGGCTCGAACGACGATGTTCGCCGGTGGGTGGACGAAGAGAGCTCACGCTTCCCGAGGCTGGAGGCGTGGCTCGACCAGAACCCCTCGGTCAGTCTCAACGCGTGAGCGCCCGGTCAGGCCTCACGCACAGGAGGCGGTGTTCCCCGCCATGTCGACCACCAAGAAGCTCCAACCGGTCGGCACTCCTTGCACCGCCTTGACGGCGGTCACGACCACGGACGACCTGGCTCCGAACGGAATGCCGGGGCCGGCGGCGTGCGGATGGTGCCGTTGGTGATGGAGATGAAGGCGATGCCCTGGACCCCGCTGCCGGCGTCCTGCACGGTGACGTCCATCTCGTCACGCCCTGAGGGTGAGTTCGGCGCCCGGCGGATGGCGGAGACGAAGCACGTGGGGGGCGTCGTGTCGGTCGGGGCGACCGGCGTGTAGAGGTCGGCCACCGGATCGTTGAGGTTGTCGCCCACCACCAGCACCTTGCCGCAGTTGGAACCACAGTGGGGGCCGAGCTGGAACAGGGTCGGGTGGTTCGAGAGGACGATCGCGTCGTGGGTGTTGTGCAGCGCGCTGACGTTCCCGTGGACCCGCGTGGTATTGCCCGCCGACGCCCACGTGCCCGTCACCGGGTCGAAGACCTCTGCGGTGGTCGTGACCGACTCGGTGGCGTCGGGTCCGCCGAACCCCCCGACCATGAGCGCCTTGCCGTTAGGGAGCACCGCCTGCTGGAAGTTGAAGCGTCCGGGAAGGAGAGGGTTGCCGTTGGTGAGCTGCCACGTGTTGCTCCCCGGGTTGTAGATCTCCGTCGTCACGTTGATCACCGCAGAGAACGGCGGGCCGCCGTTCTGGCACACGGGGGGGCCACAGACCGTCTCGCGACTTCCCGGCCCGATGACCACCCGGCCGTCGTGGAGCACCATCGCCCCCTGGCGGGCTCGCCCGTGGACGAGAGGGCCGGTGAGGGCCCACGCCCCGTTGGTGAAGAGGTCGGCCGTCCTCGTCGAGAGCTTCCTCGCCGCGGCGGAAGGGTATGTGAGAGCGCTACCTATATCGAGTTACTCGCTAGTGCGTGGCCTACCCGGTGTTACGCATCCCGTTGGCGATGCCGTTCACGCTGAGCAGCAGGGCGCGCCACAACATGGGATCGGGGTCCTCGGTCTCCCGCACCCGCCCCAACAGGGACACCTGCAGGTAGTTGATGGGGTCGAGATAGGCGTCGCGCACCTGCAACGTTCGTTGGAGCGACGGGTAGCGGTCGAGGAGCGCGTTCTCGCCGGTGAGGGCGAGCACCTGGTCGACGCTCAGGCGGTACTCATCCCGGATGGCGTCGAAGAGGTGGTGCAGGGACGGGTCGACGAGGCGCTCCACGTAGCGGGCGGCGATGTCGAGGTCGGTCTTGGCCAGCACCATCTCGACGTTCGAGACGAAGGTCTGGAAGAAGTGCCATTGCTCGAACATCTCGGTCAGCCGGTCCGAGTGCCCGGCCGCTCTCGCCTCCTCCAGACCGGTGCCCACGCCGAACCATCCGGGGATGATCTGGCGCGACTGCGTCCAGCCGAAGACCCACGGGATCGCCCGCAGATCAGCGAGGGTGTCGGGGCGGTCAGCGCCGGGGCGGCGCAGCGGTCGGGACCCGATGTTGAGCGCGGCCAGCTCCTCGACCGGCGTCGAGGACCGGAAGTAGTCGACCAGCCCGGGCTCGTTGACGAGGGCCCGGTAGGCCCGGTGAGCCGCCTCGGAGACGTCGACCATGACCTCGTCCCACCGGGCGATGAGGTCGAGGGGTTGGCGGGACTCGCGGTGCAGGAGCGTGCCCTCCACCACCGCGGCCATGGCGAGCTCGAGGTTGCGGTAGGCGAGGCCGGGCACCCCGTACTTGTCGGAGACGACCTCCCCCTGCTCGGTGATCTTGATGGCGCCCGACAGCGCCCCGTAGGGCTGGGCGAGGATGGCCTCGCCCGTGGGGCCGCCACCCCGCCCCACGGTGCCGCCCCGGCCATGGAACAGCCGCAGGCGCACACCGTGGCGCGCCGCGCAGTCGCGCAGGTCCCGCTGCGCACGGTGGATCTCCCAGACTGAGGTGGTGATGCCGGCGTCCTTGCTCGAGTCGGAGTAGCCGAGCATCACCTCTTGCAGGTTGCCCCGGCAGCGGACCAGGCGCCGGTAGCCCTGATCGCCGAGGAGCTGGTCGAGGAAGTCGCCCGCCGAGCGCAGCTCGGTCACCGTCTCCAGGAGAGGCACGAACCCGATCCGGACCACCCCCGCGCTGAGGTCCACCAGGCCGGCGTCGCGTGCCAGCACCGCTGCCGCCAGCACGTCGTCGGGGGCGCGGCACATCGAGACGATGTAGCTCTCGATCACCTCTTCGCCGAAGGTGTCGAGCGCCTCCCGCACGGTGCGGAACAGCCGCAGCACCTCACCTGCGTCCTCGGGCAGCTGGGCGGCGGGCGACGCCAGTGGACGGGGGCCCTCGAGCTCGCCCGAGAGAAGGGCGAGCCGCTCCTCCCGGGACAGCTCGCCGTAGGGCCGGTCGATGCTGTCCAGCCGGTCGACCAGGGCGGCCAGGGCGAGGTGGTGGCGGTCGGCGTGCTCGCGGATGTCCATGGTCGCCATGGTGAAGCCAGAGGCAGCCGCCAGCCGAAGCACCCGGTCGAGGGGACCACGGGCGACGATCTCGCCGCCGTTCTCGACCATCGACGCCCGCATCACCTCGAGGTCGTCGAGCATGCCGTCGACGGTGGCGTAGTCCTCCCCCGGATGGTGCTGACCCCGCTCGGCGAGCCGGGCCCGCGTGTTGAGGAGCCGTTGGCGGATGTAGGAGCACTTGAGCCGATAGGGCTCCTCGGCGTTGAGGCGGCTGAACCGGGCGTGGACCTCGGGGAGGAACTGGCGGTCCTCCTCGAGGCTCTTCTCCAGCTCCGCCGACACCGCCACGCGGCGGGTCGACGTGCTGAGGTCGCGGACCAGGCCGTCGACGGAGCGCACCAGGTGCTCGAGGGCCCGGTCACGCTGCAGCCGGAGCACCTCGAGGGTGACCTCGGGCGTCACGTTGGGATTGCCGTCCCGGTCGCCCCCGACCCACGTCCCGAAGTGCACCGGACGGGCCCGCGGCGGGAGGGTCACGCCCAGCCGGCCCAGGTGGTGGGCGAGGTCGTCGAGCAGGTCCGGGAGCACCACCCGGAGCAGCTCGTCGAGATAGAAGAGGGCCGTCTGGGCCTCGTCGACGGGCTGAAGGCGCACGTGGCGCAGCTCGTCGGTCTGCCAGATGAGGTCGATGAGCTCGGCGATGCGCCGCTCGGCCCGCTGGCACCGGCTCTTGGGTGCGCGGGGGTTCCACCGCTGCTCGAGCAGCTCGGCGATGGCACCCCGCTTCGTCTGGATCGACCTCCGGACGGCCTCGGTCGGATGGGCGGTGAGCACCGGCCGCAGCTCCAAGTGACCGACGAACTCCTGCAGCTCCTGTCGGCCAAAGCCCGCCCGCTCCACCGCGTCCACCGCCGCTTCCAGCGAGCCCTTGGACCGCAGGGCCAGCTCGTCGCGCCGGTGCACCTGCTCGGCGATGTTGGCGAGGTGGAAGTAGGCGGAGAACGCCTGGACGAGGAGCGTCGCCGTGGCCAGGTCGACGTCGGACAGGACCTTGTCGAGCTCCTCGGCCGCCCCCTGCTCGGCGCTGCGTGCCCCCTTCGTGAGCGCCCGCACCCGCTCGACGACGTCGAGGAGCTCGGGGCCCTCGTGGCGGACCAGCGACTCGCCGAGCAGCGTCCCCAGCAGCCGGATGTCGGCTCGCAGGGCGGCGTCAGCGGTGGGGATGTCGGTCACGGTCGCACGCCAGTCTCCCCGGCCCGAACCGCCTTCGCCACCCGGTGCGTAACATCGCCACGTGGGATTCATGAACGACGCGCCCCGCCTCGACGAGCCGGTGACCCTGCAGCCGTCCGACCTGTTCGGGCCGGCGATGGAGCGAGGAGCCGAGGGCCCCCCGACGCTGCAGCTCCTCGTCGACGGCGAGTGGCGAGCGGCCGTCTCGGGCGAGACCTTCGACGTGGTCTCCCCCATCGAGGGGTCGGTCATCGCCCGGGCTCAAAAGGGGAGCAACGACGACCTCGAGGCGGCCATCGCCGCCGCCAAGGCGGCCCAGGCGAAGTTCCGGTCGGTGCCGTCGGCCGAGCGCCTGGAGATCTGCGAGCGGGCTGGCGACATCCTGGCCGACCACTTCGACGACTTCGTGCAGGTGATCGTCGCTGACCTGGGCAAGACGCCCGAGTCGGCCCAGTCGGAGGCAAAGGCCACCCGCGACAGACTGCGCCTGGTCCGCGAAGAGGTCCGCAAGATCTTCGGCGAGTTCCTGCCCGGCGACTGGATCGACGACAGCATCGGCAAGTCGGCGGTCGTGCTGCGCGAGCCCGTGGGCACGGTGGCCGCCATCGGGCCCTTCAACTACCCGCTGTTCCTGGCCGCGTCGAAGATCATCCCGGCCCTCGCCGCCGGCAACACCGTCGTGGCCAAGGCGCCGTCCGACGACCCCGTGGCTCTGGTGCTCTTCGCGAGGGTCTTCGAGGAGGCCGGCCTCCCGCCCGGGGTGCTCAACCTCGTCACCGGGCCGGGCAGCGAGATGGGCGACCTCCTCGCGTCACACCCCGACATCTCGATGATCTCCTTCACCGGGTCGTCGGGGGCGGGCCGGCGGCTCGCCGAGAAGGCGGGGCCCAAGCCCCTGCACCTCGAGCTCGGGGGGAACGCCCCCGCCATCGTCCTGTCCGACGCCGACCTCGACCTGGCCGTGGCCAAGTCGGTGCAGGGGGCGTTCAAGAACAGCGGGCAGCGGTGCGACGCCGTCAGCCTGGCCCTGGTCGAGGCGTCGGTCTACGACGACTACGTGGAACGGGCGGTCAGGGAGGCCGAGGAGTGGATTGTCGGCGACCCCCGAGCGGAAGGGGTCAAGCTGGGGCCTCTCGTCAAGCCCGCGGCCGCCGAGCGGGTCCACGACCTCATGGAGGACGCCGTGGGCAAGGGCGCCAAGGTCGTCGCCGGCGGCGAGCTCGACGCCGCCTATCACCAGCCCACGGTGCTGGCCGGGGTCGGCCTCGACGCCGACATCGTCTGGGAGGAGACGTTCGGCCCCGTCCTGCCCATCGTGCGCGTCGCCGACCTCGACGAGGCCCTGGAGATCAGCAACCGCTCCCGCTACGGGCTCGACTCGTGCGTGTTCACCACCAGCCTGGAGTCGGCGTGGCGGGCCGCCCGCGGCCTCGAGGTCGGGCAGGTGCACGTGAACGACGCGCCCCTGCACGGTGTCGGGCACTTTCCCTTCGGGGGCCGCAAGCCCGACTCCGGCATCGGCCGAGAGGGTCTCGGCTACTCGATCGACGAGTGCACCGTGCTGAAGACGGTGGTCCTCCCGACCTGATCGCCCTGCAGTGCGGGAAGGCCGCCTATCGGCTAGGCCGCCACGCCCCGGCCACGCTCCAGGGCCATGCGGTGCTCGTCGCGACTAGTGCGGGGGCAGGTGGGCGTTCGATAGCAGCCGCGGCGACCAGTGTCGCCCAAGGTGTCTCGCGCGCTCGTGAAGGGCGGAGTCGGGAGACGTCCATTGGCAGCGCGCGATAATGGTTTCGTGCGTCCACGCAACGGCGGGCGTACCAGCCGTGGGCGTCCCCGGCGACGGTCGCGCCGTGTTGCCTCCCTCATTGTTGCGCTGGTCTCGATCCTCTTCGTGCCCTCGATGGCGGCGGAGACGCAGGTCGTCGACGGTAGCCTCGACCCCACCTTCGACGGGGACGGCATCCGAGTCGATGACTTCGGCTCGACCGATGCGGCCCGGGGCGTCGCCGTGCAGCCCGACGGGAAGGTCGTCGTTGCCGGCACGGGTTGCGGCGGCGACATCCTCG
>DASZJY010000179.1:0-3363 GCA_035947635.1 Acidimicrobiales bacterium
CCATGGGTACGGTGAAGTCGCCGGCCGAGCGGTAGTGGATCTTGGCCGCCTCGCTCACCATCTGGTCGAAGGCGGAGTGGAGGAAGTCGGCGAACTGGATCTCCGCCACCGGGCGCATCCCGGCCAGGGCCAGCCCCACGCCGATGCCCACGATCGACGACTCGGCCAGCGGCGTGTCGATCACCCGCGACGGCCCGTACTGGCGCTGGAGGCCCTCGGTGGCCCGGAACACGCCACCGAGCAGGCCGACGTCCTCGCCCAGCACGACCACGTCGTCGTAGCGGCCCATGAGCTCGTGCAGGGTGTGGCGCACGGCCTCCAACACGCTCCGCTCGACCCCCTCGGTCGGCTGCGCCACCGGCCGAGGCGGGCGCACACCCGGCGTCGCCGATGCCGGGGCCCGGGGGATGGAGCGGACGGGCTTGGCGTACACGTGGTCGAAGGCCATCTCCGGCCGGGCCTCTGCGGTCGCCTCGGCGCGGTCGGCGGCCTCCTCCACCTCCGCCCGCACGTCCTCCTGGAGCTGACCCTCCTCCGCCTCGGTCAGCACGCCCTGGGTGAGCAGGTACTCGCGCAGGCGCGGCAGCGGGTCCTTCTTCCGCCACGCCTCGACCTCCTCGGCCGAGCGGTAGGCCCGGTCGTTGTCGTCCGACGTGTGGGGCAGGAGCCGGTAGGTCTTGCACTCGACGAGCGTGGGCCCTCCGCCCTCCCGAGCCCGGCGCACGGCGGCGCGCGTGGCCGCGTAGACGTCGAGGGTGTCGTTCCCGTCGACGACCACGCCCGGGAAGCCGTACCCATGGGCATAGTCGGCCACGTCGCTGGCGGCCGACTGGAGCCCCGTCGGGACGGAGATGGCGTAGAGGTTGTTCTCACAGACGAAGACCACGGGCAGGTCGTGGATGCCGGCGAAGTTCAGGGCCTCGTGGAAGTCGCCCTTCGACGTGGTGGCCTCGCCGAAGTAGCACACCGTCACCCGGTCGTCGCCCCGGATCTGCGAGGCGGTGGCCAGCCCGGAGGCGTGCGGGAGCTGGGTGCCGATCGGCGACGACCCGGTGATGATGTTCAGCCGCCGGCATCCCCAGTGGTACGGCATCTGCCGGCCACCCGAGTTGGGGTCCTCGGGCCGGGCGAAGACGTTCAGCAGCACCTCGTACGGCGTCATCCCGATGGTCAGCACCACGCCGACGTCGCGGTAGTAGGGCAGCACGACGTCATGGCCCGGGCGCAGGGCCCAGGCCGATCCCACCTGGGCCGCCTCTTGGCCCTGGCCGGGGATGACGAACGGCACGGTGCCGGCGCGCGCCAGATTCCACAGCTTCTGGTCGAGCACCCGCGCCAGCACCGTCGTGCGGTACATCCGCCGCAGATCGTCAGCCGACAGGCCGAGGCCGCTGTGGCGGTCGGCCTGGGGACTGGCCAGCACCTCCTGTCGGGGCATGACCCTGGCCATGGCAGCTACCCGGTGGACGAGGAGCGGATCTGGTGCACCCGCGCCAGCTTCTCGACGCGCTGCTCGGCCAGTCGGTCGGCCGCCTCCGCGGTGGAGACGCCGTCGGCCACGGCCCGGGCCAGGAGGACCGTGGTGGTGTCGAAGATCCGCCGCACCGCGGCGCGGGCCCGTTCGGGGTGGTAGCCGGTGGGCTCGAGCTCCTCGGCGATGTTGATGACGCCTCCGGCGTTGACGACGTAGTCGGGGGCGTACAGGATGCCCGCGTCGTCGAGCAGCTTGGCGCTCCCTTCGTCGGCGAGCTGGTTGTTGGCGGCACCGACGACGGCCGCGCACCGTAGCTCGGGCACCGTCGAGGCGCTCAAGACGGCGCCCAGGGCACACGGCGAGAAGATGTCACAGGGTGTGCGGTGAGCCGCCTCCGGGGACACGACCTCGGCCCCCACTGCGGCGACCACCTCGGCCACCCTCGCGTCGTCCACGTCGGCGACGCTCAGCTGGGCCCGCTCTTCGCCAAGGTGGCGCGCCAGGATGCTCCCGACCTTGCCCACGCCGGAGATGACGACGTGGCGGCCGGCCAGCGCGGTGTCACCCCAGAGATGGCCGGCGACCGCCTTCATGCCCCAGAGCACGCCGTAGGCGGTGGCTGCCGACGGGTCTCCGGAGCCGCCGAGCTCCTCGCTGGAACCGGTGACGAACCGCGTCTCCCGGCGGATGAGGTCCATGTCCCCTTGGGTCGTCCCGACGTCCTCAGCGGTGAGGTAGCGGCCGCCGAGGGAGTCGACGTAGCGGGCGTACGCCCGCAGGAGCGCTTCGCTCTTGTCGACCTTCGGGTCACCGATGATCACCGCCTTGCCGCCCCCGAGATCGAGCCCGGCGGCGGCCGCCTTGTAGGTCATGCCCCGGGCCAGGCGCAGGACGTCGGTGAGCGCGTCGTCCTCACTCATGTACGGGTGGAAGCGGGTGCCTCCGAGGGCCGGGCCCAGACGGGTCGAGTGGATGGCGATGATGGCTCGCAGGCCGGTGGCTCGGTCATGGCAGTACACGACCTGCTCATACTCGTCCCCGCCGATCCGGTCGAAGACGTCCACCATCGAAGCAGGCTATCCCCGCCTGCCCACGGCCAGGGTGGGTCACAGGACGACGAGCGTGGCCGTCAGGTGCTGAGGGTGGAGGTGGCAGTAGATCTTGAACGTCCCCGCCCGCCGAGCGGTGAACCGCACCCGCTCGGGCTCGAGGGTGGGGTCGACGACCCGAGCCTGGAGCCCGTAGCCCTCGATGTCGAAGCCGTGGGTGCGGTCGGTGGCGTTCGACACGATGAGGTCCACCTTGTCGCCGGTATGGACGGTGACGACGTCGGGACTGAACCCGGGCTTGTCCCCGACCGTTGCCGCCGCCACCGTTCGGCGCTCGGACTCGCCGGCGCACCCGGCGGTGGCCACCAGGGCCAGGACGGCGGCGGTGACGACGGTCGTGGCGCGCCGGGGACGGCGCGAGGTGACCGTCCGCCGGGTCTCTGTTCCCCCTCCGTGGGCCCGCTGCACCTGGCTTGTGCCTCCTGCTCGCGAATCGGTGGTCGGGACCGGCGTCGATCCGGTGACCTCGCGCTTTTCAGGCGCGCGCTCTACCAACTGAGCTACCCGACCGTCGCGGTCCTGACGAGATTTGAACTCGCGACCTCCGGCTTGACAGGCCGGCGTGCACTCCAAGCTGCACCACAGGACCTACGGCGAGCCAGCCTAGTGCCGGATCACTGCGCTCCAGCACCGACGGGAAGCGGGCGGGACATCCGGGGGCTGGGGGGCCCGGCGACCCGCCCGCGCGGTGAGAATATGCACGTTCGGTGGCGGGAATCAAAGACCGACAAAACGAACGGACTGGACACAGGCCGCCATGCCGTCAAGTCCTTCGACCGG
>DASZJY010000180.1:0-3861 GCA_035947635.1 Acidimicrobiales bacterium
CCGGCGCGGTGCTGGTGCTGGGCTACGTCGTCGTGCGGAACGGCGGCTGACGCCGGGATGTTCCCCTACCTCACCGCCCTCGTCGTCGTGCCCGCGGTCGGCGCCCTCGTGACCGCCCTGCTCCCCAGGTCCCGGGAGAGCCTGCTGAAGGCGGTCGGCCTGCTCTTCTCGTTGGCCGCCGCCGCACTGGCCGTCGCCGTGCTCGTCGAGTTCGACCGGTCGGAGGCGGGCTACCAGCTCGTCTCGGAGCACAGCTGGATCGACGCGTGGGGCATCTCGTGGAAGCTGGGCGTCGACGGCATCTCCCTCTTCCTCGTCGCGCTCACGGGGGTGCTCTTCCCCATCGCCATCGTCGGGCCCCAGGTCCACGACGACGTCAAGGGCTACGTGGCGTGGATGCTGCTGCTGGAGGCGGGCTGCCTGGGCGTCTTCCTCTCCCTCGACCTCTTCCTGTTCTTCCTGTTCTGGGAGGTGGTCCTCGTACCCATGTACTTCCTCATCGGCGGGTGGGGCTACGAGCGGCGGGTGTACGCGGCGCTGAAGTTCTTCCTCTACACGATGGCGGGCTCAGCGCTGATGCTCGTCGGGATCCTCGCACTGGTCTTCCTCCACGAGCGGGAGACCGGCACCCTCACCTTCGACCTGATCGCCCTCGGCGAGGGCCAGTCCCTGGCCGAGAGCACCGCCCGCTGGGTGTTCCTGGCGTTCGCCGCCTCCTTCGCGATCAAGGTGCCGATCTTCCCGGTGCACACCTGGCTGCCCGACGCCCACACCGAGGCGCCCACCGGCGGCTCGGTGATCCTGGCCGGCGTCCTCCTGAAGTTGGGCACCTACGGGTTCGTGCGCTTCGGGCTCTTCCTGTTCCCCCAGGCGGTGGTCGACCTGGCGCCCGTGTTCCTCACCCTGGGCGTCATCGGCATCATCTACGGCGCCCTGGTGGCCACCGTGCAGCGCGACCTCAAGCGGCTGGTGGCCTACTCGTCGGTCGCCCACCTCGGTTTCATCGTGCTCGGCACCTTCGGGCTCACCACGATCGGGCTCCAGGGTGGCGTCCTGCAGATGGTGAACCACGGGCTCTCCACGGGCGCCCTCTTCCTCCTGGTGGGCATGCTCTACGAGCGCCGCCACACCCGACAGATCGCCGACCTGGGCGGCATCCAGAAGGTGGCGCCCGTCTTCGCCGGCGTCTTCACGTTGGTGATGCTCTCGTCCATCGGGCTGCCCGGCCTCAACGGGTTCGTGGGCGAGTTTCTGATCCTCCTGGGCTCGTTCGTCAGCCGCCGGTGGTGGGCGGTGGTCGCCACCGCCGGGGTGATCCTGGCCGCCCTGTACCTGCTGTGGGCCTACCAACGGGTGTTCCACGGCCGCCCCGACGGCGAGAACGCCCGGTTCCCCGAGATGACGTGGCGGGAGCGGGCGGTGATGGCGCCGCTCGTCGTGTTCATCGTCGCCCTGGGCGTGTACCCCAAGCCGGTCCTCGACCGCATCGAGCCGTCAGTCGACGCCCTCGTCGAGCACGTACAGGACCACACCGACTACCGCCAGCCGGCGGTTGCCTCCGCCGAAGGCGGCCACGCCGAGCATGGGGAATAGCCGGCCGTGACCCCGCTCGAGCTCCCTTCGGTCGAGTGGAGCGAGCTGCTCCCGCAGCTCATCCTCATCGGCGGGGCGCTGGCGCTGCTGGTGTTCGGCACGTTCTTCCGGGGCGCCCGCACGGGCACGGCGTACGCCGCCTTCACCGTCGCCACGGCGGGCGCCGCCCTGGTTGCCACCGCTTTCCAGTGGAACCGGGTTACGGGGGACGACGGGGGGGCCAAGGTGGCGGTGGCCGAGGCCATCGTGGTCGACGGGTTCAGCGTGTTCTTCGCCGTCACCATCTGCTCGGCGGTGCTCGTCGGGGCCCTGATGGCGGAGAGCTACCTCCGCCGGGAGGAGCTCCAGGGCGCGGAGTTCTACGTCCTCATGCTGCTGTCGGCGTCGGGCGGGGTGTTCATGGCCGCCGCCAACGACCTGATCATCGTCTTCCTGGGGCTGGAGATCCTCTCCATCGCGCTGTACGTGCTGGCCGGCTACCACCGACGACGGGCGCGGTCCCAGGAGGCAGCCATCAAGTACTTCGTGCTGGGTGCCTTCTCCTCCGCCTTCTTCCTCTACGGCGTCGCTCTGGTGTACGGAGCCACCGGCTCGACCAACCTGGGGTTCGTCGCCCGGTACCTGCGAGAGAACACCCTCACCGAGGGTGTCCTCCTCGGGGGGCTGGCGTTCCTGCTGGTGGGGCTGGGGTTCAAGGTGGCGGCCGTGCCGTTCCACATGTGGACGCCCGACGTCTACGAAGGCTCGCCCTCGCCGGTCACGGGGTTCATGGCGGCGGCGGCCAAGGCGGCTGGCTTCGCCGCTCTCCTGCGCATCGTCTTCTCCACGTTCTCGACGAACCGGCTCGACTGGGAGCCCATCGTGTGGGCCCTGGCCGTGCTGTCGCTGGTGGTGGGCTCGGTGCTCGCCGTCGTGCAGACCGACGTCAAGCGCATGCTCGCCTACTCGTCGATCAGCCACGCCGGCTACATCCTGGTCGGGCTGCAGGCGGCCACCGACCGCGGCATCGCCGGGTCGCTCTTCTACCTGCTCGCCTACACGTTCATGATCCTGGGGAGCTTCGGGGTCGTCACGCTCGTGGGGCGCCGGGGCGACGACCGCCACGGTCTCGACGCCTACCGGGGGTTGGCCCGCACCCGTCCCGGCCTGGCCTTCGTCTTCACCGTCTTCCTGCTGGCCCAGGCGGGTGTGCCGTTCACCTCGGGGTTCCTGGCCAAGTTCTACGTGATCGGGGCGGCGGTGGAGAGCCGGTCGTACGCCCTGGCTGTCGTGGCCATGCTCGCCGCGGTGATCGCAACGTTCTTCTACCTGCGGCTCATCGTCGTCATGTACATGTCCGACCAGGTCGAGGGCGAGGAGCCGGGGCCGGTGGTCGAGATCCCCGCCGGCGCCGGTCTGGCCCTGGGCCTCTCCCTGGCCTTCACCGTCGTCGTGGGCTTCCTGCCCCAGTTCGTGTTCGACTTCGCCGAGCACGCCACCGTCTTGCGGCTGTAGCCCTGCCCTGCAGCGCATTGGGTCAGGAAAGGTGGCCGTTCCGGCCACCTTTCCGTGGCCAGAGTGGCGGCGCAGGCGCCGGAGCGGCATCCAAGGGTCGTGCGGGACAGCGACGCAGAGACGTACGAGAAGCACGCCGAGGAGCTCGTCCGCTTCGCCACCCTCCTGGTGGGACCGGGCGGCGCCGACGACCTCGTCTCCGGCGCCGTCCTCCGCGCCTTCTCGTCCCCGGCGTGGCCGTCGGTGACCGAGCCCCGCGCCTACCTCTACCGGACGCTCGTGAACGAGGCCCGGCAGCTCGGCGGGCGACGCAGCGTCGTCTGCGCCGGGAGGCGGCTGCCGCCCGTTCCGAGCGCGTGGAGGTCCCGCTGGTGCGCGCTGAGGTTCTCGAAGCCCTCCGCCGTCTCACCGTCCGCCAGCGCGCCGTGATCTACCTCATCTACTGGCTCGACGAGCAGCCCGTCGAGGTCGCCCGATGCCTTGACACCTCGAAGCGGACCGTCGAGCGGGAGCTCACGACCGCCCGCCATCGCCTGGAGGCACTTCTCCGATGACCGACGTCCTCGACCGCAAGATCCGGGGCCTCGTCGCCGAGCTTGTCGACGCCGCCCCCGCCGCTCCGCCGCTCGACGCCGTCCCCTCGGCAGACCCGCGAGCTTCCCGCCGCCGCCACGTGGCGGTCCTGGCAGCCATTTCCTCTCTGGCCGCGGCCGCCGCTGTGATCGTCGCCTTCGACGGCGGGGACGAGAGCCGCGTGCAGCTCGGCGGCCGCCC
>DASZJY010000181.1:0-4439 GCA_035947635.1 Acidimicrobiales bacterium
AGCACCGGCGCGGCGGCGGCGCTGGTGGCGGCGGCCGAGATGGGCGAGCGCGTCGGCGCCGTCGTCTCCCGCGGCGGCCGCCCCGACCTGGCCGGCCCCGCTCTGGCGGAAGTGCGGGCCCCGACGCTGCTGATCGTCGGCGGCGAGGACACCGTCGTCATCGACCTCAACCGCCAGGCGCTCGCGCACCTCAATGGCGAGAAGCGCCTCGAGATCGTGCCCGGCGCCACCCACCTGTTCGAGGAGCCCGGCGCCCTCGGCCACGTCGCCGCCTCGGCCCGCGGCTGGTTCACGACCCACCTTCGGCGCATTGGGTGAGGAAAGTGGCGCCATACCGCGCCCTGAGCGTGCCAGAACGGCCGAAAGGTGTTTCCCCTCGGGCACGCGCCGGGTACCACGCGAGGCGGTTGAGCACCAACCCTTCGGCAATTCCCGGCCCCGAGAGAACGAGTCTCAATGGCGGACATGCAGCAGAGCGACATGCCCGGCCAGCCGGGCACGCAGGAGGGCGAGACCGAGCACAGTGAGGCCGATCCGGTCGCGCCGAGCGTCCAGGGCCGTGACACCGAGGACGAGGGCGGCGGCACCGGGTGATCCTCTACATAGTCCTCGGCCTGGTCGGCGCCCTCGTCATGCTGGCCGGTGTGATCCAGCACGTCGTCTGGATCATCCCAATCGGAGGGCTCCTCGTCATCGGGAGCTTCGTATGGTTCGCCCGCACGCAGACGTCCACCCCCGCCGAAGGGTCGGGAAAGAGGCCCTGAGCCTTTCGGGCTCGGCATGACCACGGTCACGTGGGAGGAGTTCGCGGCGGAGGCACCTGAGCTCGCCGCCGCCGTGCGGGCGCGCTTCGAGGCGGCGCGCCACCACGTCCTCGCCACCCTTCGCAGCGACGGCGCTCCCCGGGTGAGCGGGACCGAGGTGCAGCTCCGCGACGGCGAGCTGACCCTCGGGAGCATGTACGGGGCGGTCAAGGCCCTGGACCTCCGGCGGGACGGCCGCTTCGCCCTGCACGCCAACCCGGGTGACGGGTCGATGACCGGGGGTGACGCCAAGGTCGGCGGCATCGCCGAGGAGGTCGTCGGGGAGGAGCTCGAGCGGTACGCCGACGAGGGCAATCCTCCCGGGTCGTTCCATCTCTTCCGCCTGCGACTGGCCGAGGCGGTGCTCACGTCGCTCCATCCCGACGGCGACCGGCTGGTGATCGAGAGCTGGCGACCCGGTGAAGGGGTCGCGCGCCGGGAGCGCGCCTGACGGCGAACGGTGGCGGTTAGCTTGACCGCGTGGCCGACGAGGCACTGCGCCAGCTCGCCGAGGAGTACTGGGATGTGGCCCTCGAGGCCAGCCCGACTGGCGCCACCCTCCTCGGCGACCACCGCTTCGACGACCGCCTCGAGGACCTGTCCATCGAGGGCCAGGCGCAGGTCCGCGACCGCCTCAGCTCGCTGAGGGAGCGCCTGGCCTCCGTCGATCGAAGATCCCTCGAAGGCGACGACCGGGTCACCCACGGCCAGCTGGTGGCCGAGCTCGACGACGCGGTGTCCGCCATCGACCACCGCTTGGTCGAGCTGGAGTCGGACCAGATGACCGGATTCCACGTTGGGCTGCTCCAGACCATCCCGGTGATGTCGGCCCCCGACCCCGAGTCGGCGACCATGCTCCTCGAGCGGTTCCGGCAGGTCCCCCGGGCGCTCGAGCAGGTCGTCCAGCGATTCCTCGCAGGAGCCGACGCCGGGCGGACGCCGGCGGCCATCTGCGTGTCCCGGTCGCTGAACATGATCGAGGGCTACCTGGCCTCGTCCCTGGCGGACGACGTGTTCGTGGGCCTCACCGGCCCCGCGGGCTGGGACGGCGAAGCGGCGTGGCGGTCCTCGCTCGAGGACCTGGCCCGCGACGTCGTGCGTCCCGCCTACCGCCGGCTGGCCGACAGGCTCAGCGAGGAGCTCCTCCCGCGCGCCCGTGACGACGATCGCTGCGGCCTGTCGTGGCTGGCCGAGGGGCCCGAGCTCTACGCCTTCCTCGTCGCCCACCACACGACCGTCGACCGCGACCCCCACGAGGTCCACGAGGTCGGGATGGAGGAGGTGAGCCGGAAGCTGCCCGCCGAGTACGCCGACGTCGGCGGCCGCCTCTTCGGCATCTCCGACGCCGACGAGGTGCTGGAACGGCTCCGCCACGACCCCGCCCTCCGCTACGCCACGGGCGACGAGATCATGCTCGACGCCCGCCGGGCGTTCGAGGCGGCCAGTGCGGCGATGCCCGAGTGGTTCGGCCGGCTTCCCGAGGCGCCGTGCGCGATCGAGCCGGTTCCTGACTTCCTCGCCCCCGACTCACCCAGCGCCTACTACTTCCCTCCCGCCGCCGACGGGTCCCGTGGCGGCACGTACTACGTGAACACCGACCGCCCGGAGCAGAAGGCCCGCTACGAGACGGCGTCGATCGCCTTCCACGAGGCGATCCCCGGCCATCATCTCCAGCTCGCCATCGCCACCGAGCTCACCGAGCTCCCGAGGTTCCGGCGCTTCTCGCTGGGCAACACCGCCTACGTCGAGGGCTGGGGCCTCTACGCCGAGCGCCTAGCGGAGGAGATGGGTCTGTACCGCAACGACCTCGAACGGATGGGCATGCTGGCGGCCGACTCCATGCGCGCCTGCCGGCTGGTGGTCGACACCGGCCTGCACGCCCTCGGGTGGAGCCGGGCCCGGGCCATCGACTTCATGGCCGCCCACATGCCGGTGTCCGTCGAAGAGGTCACCGTCGAGGTCGACCGCTACATCGGCATGCCCGCCCAGGCGCTCGCCTACAAGCTGGGCCAGCGGGAGATCTTCCGGCTCCGGGAATCGGCCCGGTCGCGCCTCGACGGACGGTTCGACATCAGGGCGTTCCACGACGCGGTGCTCGGATCGGGCGCCGTGCGCCTCCCCGTCCTGGGCGAGGTGGTGGAGGGATGGGTGGGCTCGCGGACCGCTGCCTGAGGTGGCCCGGCCCCGCCCCCGCCCGCCCGGTCAGTCGCGATCGTCGGCGTCGGCGTCGGCCTTGGTGACATGCACGGTGCCGTCGGGGTGCTCTGGCGGCGAATAGAGCGAGTAGAGCTTCAGGTCCTCCTGGCCGGTGTTGGTGACGTTGTGCCAGATACCCGCCGGGACGATGATCGCCCAGTCGTCGGCGAGATGGTGTGACTCGTCGATGGCGTCGCCGCTGCGGCCCAGGTCGAGACGGGCCTCGCCGTGCTCGATGCGCAGGAACTGGTCGAGGTGATGGTGGGACTCCCAGCCGATCTCCTCATCCGGGGCCAGGCGCATCACCGTGAGCTGAGCGTGGCGGGCGGTGTAGACGACGGTGCGGAAGTTGGTGTTGGCGAGCGTCACCCGCTCGATATCGTCGACCCAGGCGAGCTGCGAACCTGATGCCGCCTGCTCGGTGGTGGTGGCGATGGGCTGGTCGGTCATCGTCTGGCTCCTCCCGGCTCAAGAGGTCGTGGACGCCGCTCGACCGAAGAGCGGGAAGTCATTACCAGCCTTGCCGAGAATAATGTCGTGGCATCGCCTCGCCTGTCGCGTGGGAACCGTGCTCTCAAAAGAGAAGAGGCTGGCTCGAGCGACGTACGGTTCAGCCGTCGCCGTCTGCTGATCGGAGAGTGCGCAGGTCGGGAACCCCGTTGCCAGCCGACGGTGGGCCAGCGGCAGTCGCAACCGCTCGGCATTGCTCGGTTGAGCACGGCTGGGAAGCAGTCCGGGCTACCACCCTCGCCGTGGCCGCGCTCACCCCGTTGCACACCGTCGCATCGGCGGCGGCCGAGCGCTGATGCGTCGCTCGTCGTAGCCTGCCGGCGGCAAACGACCGGACGCGCGGGAACACGACGGGTTCATGGCGCTGAACTCGTATCCCAGCTTGCGAGGCGAAATGCTCGGGGTGCCCGGGGGGGATGCGCTGATGGTGTTCGCGTTGCCCTAGACGAAAGCGCCCATGTCGCTTCCCAGCCCGCAGGTCGGAAGGTCGAGCGCGGGCGCCACAGGCGCGCCGCCGAGGCCTACGAGTGTTCGACGACGAGGAGGACGAGGCGGTTGAGGTGGTGCCGAGGACGTCAGTGGGGTCAACATGTGGGCTGGTGGTTGGAGTACCAGCACCAGGATCAGGATCTCGAATAGGGCGTTTCACCGCGGCCGAGAGGGCGGCAGTGTCGCTCCTGCCCCGGCGGGCGCGACGGGGCTCCACCCCGTTCGGAAAGCTGGGCGACTTCGTCCAACAGCCTCCCGTGTGGGCTGGTCTGGCCGCGCTGCTCGCCGTCGGGGGCGGGCCGAGAGGGAAGCGGGCAGCGCTGCGCGGTGTCGCCTGTTACAGCGTCGCCGCAGTCCTGGCCAACCTGGTGATCAAACCGGTGGTCGGCAGGAGCCGCCCCCCGGGCTCGGGTGAGGGCCGACCCGGACCAGTCACCTCCT
>DASZJY010000182.1:0-1595 GCA_035947635.1 Acidimicrobiales bacterium
AGCTGGCCGGTGCGCTCGGGTTGGGCGGCCGCCATCGCCGGGCCGGCTCGACTTCCGAGCGGGCGAGGCTGGCGGTCACCAAGGCGATCCGGTCGACGCTCCGCAAGCTCGCCCAGGCCGATCCCGAGCTCGGGCGCCACCTCGAGCGCACCGTGCGCACCGGGACGTTCTGCTCCTACTCCCCGGACCCCGCCCTCGGCGTCGAGTGGCGCGACGACGTCGCCCACGAGGCGGCGGGCACGCCGACCATCCCGGCGTCCCGTGCCGCCGAGCGTGCCTTCGTCGGCCGGCCGCTCGAGCGGGCGGTGGTGCACGAGCTGGTGGCGGCGACCGCCGCCGGGCGGGGTGGGCTCCTGCTCGTGCGCGGTGAGGCGGGCATCGGCAAGACGCGCCTGGCCGAGGAGGCAGTCGGCGAGGCCAGGCAGCGCGGCATGCGGGCTCTCGTCGGACGCTGCGTGGAGTCCGAGACCGCGCTTCCCTGGCTTCCCCTGGTCGAGGTCCTCGAGCAGCTCTTGGGCGGGTTGCCCGACGAGGAGGTGCTCGCTCTTCTCGGGCGAACCGGCCCGGAGGTGGCCAAGGTCCTGCCCTCTCTTCGGCGGCGCTTCCCCGACCTCCCTCCGCCCGTCGACCTGCCCGCTGAGCAGAGCCGGCTGCTCCTGTACACGACGGTGCGAGACCTGGTCCTGCGGCTGGGAACGGCGCAGCCCGCCGTCGTCGTGCTCGACGACGTCCACTGGGCCGATCCGGCCACGCTCAACATGCTCGAGCACCTCGCCGACGGGGTGCAGGCGGCCCGGGTTCTCGTCATCGCCACCTACCGGAGCGACGAGGTGGCCCTTGGCACGCCCCTCGCCCGCACTGTCGAGCACCTCGTCCGTCACCCGGCGTGCGCCAGCCTCGATCTCGGCCCCCTCGGTCCTCCCGAGGTCGCCGAGCTCGTGGCCGGCCTGGTCGGGCGGGTACCGCCGGCCGAGGTCGCCGCCCGGCTGTGCACCGACGCCGACGGCAACCCCTTCTTCGTCGAGCAGCTCCTCAAGCACCTCGCCGCCGAGGAACGCCTCTACGACGGCCACGGGGAGCTCCGTGCCGACCTCGCCACCCAGTCGCGGGCCGTGCCCGAGGGCCTGCGACTGTTGCTCGGGCACCGCCTCCACCGGCTTTCCCGGGCTTGCCGGCAGGTCGTCGACTTCGCCGCGGTGATCGGCCGCGACGTCGACGCCGAGGTCCTGACCGCGGTGGCCGGCCGCGACGAGGACGACGTCCTGGCCTCGGTGGAGGAGGCACTGGCGGCCGGCGTGCTCGTCGCTCGGGCCGAGGAGGACCGGGTCGGGTTCAGCCACGCCCTCCTGCGAGAGGCGGCACTGGCCGAGATGTCATCCATCCGCCGACGGCGCCTCCACGGTCAGGTCGCCGAAGCCCTCCGATCACGGTACGGCGAGGACCCCGACCGTGCGGCCGAGATCGCCGATCAGCTCGAGCGCGCCGGCACCGGCGTCGATGTGGCGACGACGGTGAGGTTCCTCGAGCTGGCCGGGCGCCGCTCCGTCGAGTCGGCCGCCTACGAGGACGCCGCCGCCCGGTTCCGCCGTGCCCTC
>DASZJY010000183.1:0-5263 GCA_035947635.1 Acidimicrobiales bacterium
CCTCGACCGCCACGAGAACGTCGGCCGGGGAGCGATCGGCCGTCCCGCCTTCCGCGCCCTGCTCGGCCATCCCCGCCTGCAGGGGCTGCCGGCCGTCCTCGAGGTGCCCGGCACCGACAACCAGGGCCCCGACCGGAGGGAGTTGGCCGCCCTGCGGCGCCTCCACGCCGAGGGCCGCAGGTTGCGTGCGAAGACGGCGAGGCCAGCGCCACCGCTGGGGTGAGTCCTCCCGCCCGCCGCTGGCGCAGGAGATCCTCGTACTCGTCGAGTCCCCCTTTGCTCGTCGTGGGAAGCTGTCGGCGAGATCGACATGACCGTGCGTGACACCCCCGACGCCCTGACAACTCCGCAGCCCGACGACGTCGCGCTCCCCACGCTCTCCGGCGATGACCTCGCCGCCATGATGCCGTTCGGCGAGGTGCGCGATGTCGCCGCCGGCGAGGTGCTCTACTACGCCGACGCGTCGTGGGCCGAGCTCCACTGCTCACGCCCCGAGTTCATCGTCGTCCTCGAGGGCGAGGTGGAGATCATCCGCCCCGACCCTGACGGCGACGTACTCGTCGTGGTCCAGGGCCCCGGTCGGTTCCTCGGCGAGCTGAACCTGCTCACGGGCCAGCGGCCCTACTTCACCGCTCGGGTGCGGGCCGACGGCCGAGTCCTGGTGATCCCACCACAGGAGTTCCATCGGCTCATGGGCTCCAAGCCGGACCTGGCCGACGTCATCTTCAACGCCCTCACCGCTCGACGGGCGCTGCTCCAGAACGGGGAAGCAGCCCGAGGGTTGCGGATCGTCGGGTCGCGCTACTCGCCCGAGGCCATGGCCCTGCGCGGCTTCGCCTCTCGTTCCCATGTCTCACACACGTGGATCGACGTCGAGGACGCGGTGGACGTCGATGGCCTGTTGGGCGGCATGGGCCTCAGCGTCGCCGACCTCCCGGCGGTCACGACGTCGACCACGGTGCTTCGGCGGGCCACGCCGGGAGTGCTGGGCGAGCACCTGGGTCTCACGTTCCGGTCGGCGCCTGGGTACCTGTTCGATCTCGTCGTCGTCGGCTCAGGGCCGGCAGGGCTGGCCGCGGCCGTCTGCGCGGCGTCGGAAGGACTCGACATCGTGTCCGTCGACGGCGTCGCCATCGGTGGTCAAGCGGGAACGAGCTCCCGCATCGAGAACTACGTCGGCTTTCCGAACGGCGTCTCCGGCGACGAGCTTGCCTCTCGTGCCGCCATCCAGGCGCAGCGACTCGGTGCCCGACTGAACGCACCGTGCGGCGCCGCCGGGCTGCAGCCCGAAAGGGGATTCCACGTCGTCACCCTCGACGACGGGAGTGAGATCCCGACCCGAGCGGTCGTCATCGCCTCAGGGGCGAGGTACCGGCGGCTGGCGGTCGACGAGCTCGCCCGGTTCGAGGGCGCAGGCGTCTACTACGCAGCCACCGACCTCGAGGCTCGGATGTGCGCGGGCCAGGACGTCGTAGTCGTGGGTGGTGGCAACTCGGCGGGTCAGGCCGCCCTCTATCTCGCCCAGCAACGCAGTCACGTCAAGCTCGTCATCCGTGGCCACGATCTGGCCAAGCACATGTCGCGCTATCTCATCGACCGGATCGAGGCCCACCCCCGGATCGAAGTGCTGAGGACGACCGAGGTGCGCGCGCTGTCGGGCGGGCACAACCTGACCTCAGTCGTTCTTGAGCACACGCCGACGGCCGAACGCCGGAGCGTCGCCTGCGCCGGGTTGTTCTGCTTCATCGGGGCGGAACCGGCGACGGGATGGCTGCAGGACAAGGTGGCGCTCGACCCGGACGGGTTCGTCCTCACCGACCGCCAGCTCCCCGAGACCGTGCTCCTCGCCTCGTTCGCCGGTCGCGACCCGTTGCCCTTCGAGACTTCCATCATGGGCGTATTCGCGGTCGGGGACGTCCGGCACGGGTCGACCAAGCGCGTGGCCGCCGCCGTCGGCGAGGGGTCGAGCGTCGTCCGATCGGTGTACGACCACATCGCCATGACCCTGTGATGGTCGCAGACGGGAGTGCACGAAGGCCCTTCCCGAGAAAGGCAGCCGTTCGATGACTGACACGTGTACGCACCTGAACAGCGTTGCCGAGGTCCTGCCATCGAGCGACGGCTGCGAGGACTGCCTCCGCACCGGCGGCCGCTGGGTCCATCTGCGTCTCTGCATGGCATGTGGGCACGTCGGTTGTTGCGACAGCTCTCCGAACCGTCATGCCACGGCCCACTGGCACGAGAACAGTGACCATCCTCTCGTGCGCTCCTACGAGCCCGGCGAGGACTGGTGGTGGTGCTACCCGGACCAGCTGCTCTTCGAGGTGACTGACGCAGGACCTGCGCCCTCACACCCTTGACCGTCTCAACGGTCCGCCCCCCCGAGCGTCCTCGCCTGGCTGCTCGACGGGGCACCCAGGGCCGTCCGGACGCCCTTCGTATGAGGGTCTGGCGGCCCGAAGGCGCTCTGGGTTCTCGCCTGCAACCGCCGCCCCAGCTGTGATGGGGGAGGGCGTGAACCCTTTGACGACCAGCCAGACGCAAGCGACAGCTCCCACAGAACATCGGGGCGGTCGCGAGACAGCCCAGGAACCGCCCGGCGCCCACCGGCTTTGGCTTGGCAAACCCGAGTTTCCGCCGCACCAGCAGGCTCATCCTGCGCGGGACGCGCCGTGCCCTCACCCGGGCGTCGCCGGAGATGACCGTGGTCGCGAACGCCTTGACCAGCACACCGCGGTCGACGGGTGCAGGCTTGGGCACCTCCCTGATCTGCACGACCTGAGGCGCCCTACCGCTCGGCAGACGGCAGCCTTCATCATTCACCCGCGCGACCGGTCGTGGCCGCGGCGACATTCGCCGGTGCCGGCCTTCGAGCCGCCCGACGTCCGGCGATGGCCACTGCGCCGATGCCGAACGCCGACGCGACGAACGTCACGAGCCCCCCGACGAACGGAATCAGGCCGACGAGCCGGAGGATGACCAGCCCGGCCAGGAACGCCAGGGAGCGACCCCGCGGCTCCTTGACCATGGTCCGCCCCAGCGCCAGAGCGGCCACGACGTACCCCGTGGCGTACACAAGGGCCAGGGCGAGCAGAGCGACGAGCCCGAGCGGGATACCGACCACGGTGAGCATGACGAGGACCGATACCACCGGTAGCCCGACCGCGATCAGCAGCCCCCAGCCGACGACCCGACCCGGCTCGTTCCGGGCCACCAGTTCCGACGCCCCCATCGCCGCGGGGGCCAGAGCCAGGAGGAGAAGGCCGAGGACGAGGAGCGAGACCGTGACGGCTATCCACCACAACAACCAGAAGAGGAACCCGAGGGCCCGCAAGCTGAACCGGACCGTGCGCGTCTCGCCTTCGACGATCGCGCCTGGTTCGACCCGGGGGGCCTTTGACGACACCACGTCACCGCCCACCCGGGCGCCGCTGGCGATGGTCGCCCTGCCGTTGAGGGCCACGACGGCTTCTTCCACCGTGCCCGAGACCCGTATGTCGCCGTTCAGGGCGACGATCGCACCCTCGGCCTGACCGTCGATGACCGCCGGTCCGTCGAGAATCACGACCGTGTCGACGCGCTCTCCGGCTCGGATTTCGGCTCGCCCGGTGAGCACGACGTGAGTGTCGGGGTCCGCCTCGCCCTGGGCCGACGCCGGAGCGGCCATGGCCAGTACGACGGCGACGACGGCCACGGCGGCGAGCCCCGGGTTCAGCACGGGGCGGCACACGTTCGGGTTCCTCGCGTGCATGGTTCATCTCCTTGTGCGTCGAGGGTCGTTGCCGGAGACGGCCTGCGGTGCCTTTCGAGGTCGCCCAGCGCCCAGCGCGGCCACCGTCGACACCGGTTTGGCCGGCTCCCTACACAGCCGTCACCGCGGACATGGCGAGCCTCGCCTTCACGAGCTCGACGATCTCGGGCGGAGCCTTCGCGGGCAACGGCCTGTGTGGTCGGTCACCGGCCCCCCCTCGCCGGCGACGAACACCACTTCGTGACCCGGTACGTCGACGAGGCACTGAAACGGTCCGGTGATGTCGAGCACGGTGAACCTCGGGTAGAGCGCAAAAGCGAGCTGCACGATTGAGACTCCTCCTTCTGCTACGTCGAGAACCGCGCTGGTCTCGGTGGGGGATAGGTCTCCCGTGTTGACCGGGGAGGGTTCACCGTGGTCATCGAGCGGCCTTCACCATGTCCCGACCTTCGAGGAGATCGCGTAGATCATCGGGAATGGGCATCGGCGCGAAGGCGCTGACATTGGCTCCGCCGGTGTTCCCGAGCGGGTAACGGCCGGTGAGCGAGCCGGGACCGGCGAGCACGAGGCGCAGTACCTGACCGCGCAGCTCACGGGCGTCAACTCAAGCGACCCACAGCGACACGCTTCGAAAGGAGGAGGAGCGTTCGCGAAACCGCAGGTGGAAGCCCTGTTTGGGGCAAACTAGCAAGCGAGGGGACGTTGCTCAGTGGGCTGGGGCACCTGCTCTGCAAGCAGTGGTGGGTTCCTGTCGCCAGCGTTCCCACCTGCTCCTTTGGCTCGATTCCCCTCCGAGCCAGGGGGTTCTCCCCCAATCTGTTTCCCCAGGCGCCTCGCGGCGGCTCGCCTGGTGATGACTGCGGATGTTCAGCCACGAACCTCGACGGTCGACGACTGTAGGGAGGTCAGCTCGAAGACGTCGTCCTCCATCGACCTGGGTCGCCCGTCGATGACGACTTCGATCGTGGCCATGGGCGCCACGCCTTCCCCAGCTCATCGAACCTCGAGCGATGCGTTGGCGTGATCCACGCCATCGTCGGCGGGCCACCACGTCCTCCACGTGCCGCCCGGGCTGCGGACGGACCAGGGCTCGTTCGCGTGCGAACGGCCGGCCACGGTGATCCACCTTCCGCCGATCAGTTCTCGGAGCACCTGGTTGCGTTGGATGATCGCGTCGGTGCGCTCGAGGGGCGCCTGGATGACCGCGAGCAGGCGCAGCGGTTCGTGCACGCGCCGTTCTCCAACGCCCACCGCCTGCGCGGGGAGGCCGACCTGGAGGTCGCCCCCCTCGCCGAGGACGACGCCGATGCCGCCCACCGGGTTGTGCAGCGTCTTGTCTCCCGCGCCGAACTGGTCGGGGTCGACCGACGAGAAGTAGTACTGAGCGGAGATCCACTGGCCGACGACGAGCGGCGCAGTGAGGATCGTCTCCAGGGCGTCGCCCTCGCGATCGCCCTCGGCGTCGTAGGAGTGCAGGAACACGCGACATGCCAAGTCGAGTCCGGCGGTGAT
>DASZJY010000184.1:0-4898 GCA_035947635.1 Acidimicrobiales bacterium
ATGGGCTTGGGCATGAAGGTGACGGTCTTGTCGTGGGCCCAGGCCACCGACTTGGTGATGTACTTGTAGAGCATCAGCTTGTCGGCCATGCGCAGCAGGGTGTCGAAGCGCATGTCGATCTCGGCCTGACCGGCCGTGCCCACCTCGTGGTGCTGGATCTCGACCTCGATCCCCTGCGCCTCCATCTGCAGGATCATCTCGGAGCGGAGATCCTGGTAGTGGTCCATGGGGGGTACGGGGAAGTACCCCTCCTTGTACCGGGGCTTGAACCCGAGGTTCGGGTGCTCCTCCTTGTCGGAGTTCCAGATGCCCTCGACCGAGTCGACGGCGTAGAACGCCGAGTGCTCGTTCTGGGAGTACCGGACGTCGTCGAAGATGTAGAACTCGGCCTCGGGGCCGAAGTAGGCGGTGTCGGCGAGGCCGGTGGAGACGAGGTAGTCCTCGGCCTTGCGGGCGACGTAGCGCGGGTCGCGCGAGTAGGGCTCGCCGGTGACGGGGTCGTTGACGAAGCAGTAGATGTTGAGCGTCTTGTGCTGGCGGAAGGGGTCGATGATCGCCGTCGACGGGTCGGGGATCAGGATCATGTCCGACTCCTGGATCTCCTGGAACCCGCGGATCGACGACCCGTCGAACCCGTAGCCCTCTTCGAACCCGTCCTCGGTGAGCTCGTGGGCGGGGGCCGAGAAGTGCTGCATGAGCCCCGGGAGGTCACAGAAGCGGAAGTCGACGACTTCCACACCCTCGTCCTGCACCAGGCGGACCACGTCGGCCGGGCTGCGTTCCTCCACGGTTCTCCCCCTTTGGGATCTGAAACGGCGATCACCCTGTCGCCAGTCGGTTACCCCGCAGTTGCACGTCCATGAACGGTGTGTGAACGACGGGGGGGACCGCCTCGACGCCTGCGAAGATAGCCAACGCATCACCGCGGCGACAGCCCGCGCCCGTGGTTAGATGCAGAGGGCGGTCGGTGCGGCGCACGCCGGCCCCGCCCGGGAGGACGACATGGAACGCCAGCAGGACTACGTGCTCCGCTCGGTCGAGGAGCGCAACATCCGCTTCATCCGCCTCTGGTTCACCGACGTGCTGGGGCAGCTCAAGTCGATCGCCATCGTCCCCGGCGAGCTGGAGAATGCCTTCGAGGAGGGGATGACCTTCGACGGCTCGGCGGTCGACGGGTTCAGCCGGGTGCAGGAGAGCGACATGCTCCTGCAGCCCGACCCCAACACCTTCGAGCTGCTGCCGTGGCGCGGCGAGGACGCCCCCGTGGCCCGGATGTTCTGCGACGTCACCAACCTCGACGGCACGCCGTTCGAGGGCTGCCCGCGCCATGTCCTGCGCCGCAATCTCGACAGGGCCCGCGACCGGGGGTTCTCGTTCTACGTCGGCCCCGACATGGAGTTCTTCTACTTCGCGAAGGACAACGGGGGGCCATCGAACAAGCCGATCGACACGGGCTCCTACTTCGACCTCACCACCGTCGACGTGGCCACCGATCTCCGCCGGCGCACGATCCTCGCCCTCGAGAGCCTCGGCATCCCCGTCCGCTACAGCCATCACGAGGACAGCCCGAGCCAGCACGAGATCGACCTGCGCTACACCGACGCCCTGACCATGGCCGACAACATCACGACCTTCCGGCTCGTGGTGAAGGAGGTCGCCCACGAGCGGGACGTGCACGCCACGTTCATGCCGAAGCCCCTCGTCGGCTACCAGGGATCGGGCATGCACACCCACGTCTCGCTCTTCGAAGGCGACCAGAACGCCTTCCACGACCCGTCGGACGAATCGCAGCTCTCGACGGTGGCCAAGGGCTTCATCGCCGGCCTCCTCGCCCACGCCCGTGAGATCACCGCCGTCACCAACCAGTGGGTGAACTCCTACAAGCGCCTGGTCGTCGGCTTCGAGGCGCCCGTGTACGTCGCCTGGGCCCGCAACAACCGCTCGGCCCTCGTGCGGGTGCCGGGCGCCAAGAAGGGCAAGGAGTCGTCGACCCGCATCGAGTTCCGCTCGCCCGACCCTGCGTGCAACCCCTACCTCGC
Organism: Acidimicrobiales bacterium; assembly: GCA_035947635.1. Taxonomy (GTDB): domain Bacteria; phylum Actinomycetota; class Acidimicrobiia; order Acidimicrobiales; family AC-14; genus DASZJY01. The sequence goes on from DASZJY010000184.1 coordinate 2,040, forward strand.
GTTCGCGGTCATCCTCGCTGCCGGTCTCAAGGGCATCGACAAGTCCTACGACCTCCCCGACGAGCTCACCGCCAACCTGTACGAGATGACCGACGAGGAGCGGATGGCGGAGGGAGTCGAGGCGTTGCCGGGGTCGCTCGAGGAGGCGGTCGCCTGCATGGAGAAGTCCGAGCTGGTGGCCGACGCCTTGGGCGAGCACGTCTTCGAGTGGTTCATCCGCAACAAGAGGGCCGAGTGGGCGGCGTACCGGAACCAGGTGACGCCGTTCGAGCTCGACCGCTACCTGGACCTCTGAGCGTGCCGTGGAACCGCTTCTCGTCCATCCCGAGCCTCCGCCGCCGAACCTGACCCAGGCCCTCGATCGGGCCGGCTACCCCTGGCTGGCGGCGGGCGGGCTCGACGCCGCCGACCGCCTGGAGCCGGACGAGGGCTGGGCGGGCGCGGTGGTGTGCGCCGAGGACCGGCCCGAGGAGGCGTTCGCCGCCTGCCGGGCGCTCCGCAAGCGCGACGTTCCCCTGTCGCCGCTGCTGCTCATCGTCACCCACGAGCGCCTCGCCGAGCTGGAGCTGCGAGAGGACCTGTTCGACGACTTCTGCCTGGCGCCGCTGCAGCCGGCCGAGCTGGAGGCCCGCCTCAAGCACCTCTTCTGGCGGACGGGGACCGGGACGCGCCCCGAGCTCATCGAGTACGGGCAGCTCGTGCTCAACCTGGAGACGTACCAGGCGGCCATCGACAGCCGGCCCCTCGACCTGACCTACATGGAGTACGAGCTCCTGAAGTTCCTCGCCACCCACCCGGGCAAGGTCTTCACCCGGGAGACGCTCCTCTCACGGGTCTGGGGGTACGAGTACTACGGCGGGGCCCGCACCGTCGACGTCCACATCCGCCGCCTGCGGGCCAAGCTCACCGAGGAACACGCCCACCTCATCCAGACCGTGCGCTCGGTGGGCTACCGCTTCGGGCAATCGCGCTGGGGCATCTGACGGGCGCCGTTCGAGGTCGGGCGGCGGCGGGTAAGGCTGGCTCGATGAGGGAGTTCGCCGCCACCTGGGCCTACCGCTGTCCCTTTGCCCGCAACTTCGCCGAGCACGTGCTCACGGGACTGGCCGCCGGTGCCCCCTGGGACGTGAGGTGGGTGCCCTTCTCCCTTCACCAGATGCACGTCGCCGAGGGCGAGCCCGACGTCTGGGACGCGCCCGAGCGGGACACGACGCTGCTGGCCATGCAGGCCGGCGTGGCGGTGCGCGACCGGTTCCCCGAGGCCTTCCCCGCCGCCCACGCCTCCCTCTTCGCCGCCCGCCACGACGAGGGCCTCGACGTGCGCGAGCCCGACGTGGTGCGTGCCGCCCTGGAGCGCGCCGGCGCCGACGCCGACGCGGTGATGGCGGAGATCGCGACGGGCGTGCCGCTGGAGACGTTCCGCAAGGAGCACGAGCGTGCGGTCGCGGATCACGCCGTATTCGGGGTCCCCACCGTCATCGTGGGCGACCACGCCACCTTCGTCCGCATCATGCACCGCCCCCACGGCGACGCCGACGTCGCGGTGGCGACCGTCGAGCGCATCCTCGATCTGGTGACCGGCTGGCCCGAGCTCAACGAGCTCAAGCACACGACGATCCCCCGCTGATCCCCTAGGCGCGGGCTGCACTCGCGCAATTGCCCCGTCGAGGGGGGTCTTTCGCGGGCGGCCTCAGCGGCCGGCGTCCCCCGTCCAGGCCCACGCCTCGATCTCGACGAGGGCGTCGAGGGGGAGGCTGGCGACGCCCACCGTGGAGCGGGCGGGGCGGTGGCCGCCGAAGGCCTCGGCGTACACCGCGTTCATGGCCTCGAAGTCCCAGATGTGGCGTAGGAAGACGGTGGTCTTCACGACGTTGGCCAGCGACGCCCCTTCGGCGGCGAGCAGCCCGGCCAGGTTCGTCAACGCCTGGGCCGTCTGTGCCTCCACCCCGCCCTCGACCAGGGCGCCGTCGGCCACGCCTACCTGGCCGGAGACGACGAGCCAGTCACCCGCGCGCGCGACGGGCGAGTAGGGCCCGACCGGCGTGGCGCTCAGAGGAGAAGAGGGATCAGCTGAAGGACTGGCCGCAGCCGCAACTACGGGTGGCGTTGGGGTTGTTGATGGCGAACCCGGCGCCCTGCAGACCGTCCTTGTAGTCGAGCGAGGCACCCTGGAGGAAGGGGGCGCTCGACGGGTCGACGACCACCTTGACCCCACCGGCCTCGGCGACTTTGTCGTCGGCGGCGATGTCGGAGTCGAAGAACATCTCGTAGCTGAAACCCGAGCAGCCACCGGGACGCACGGCGACACGCAGGGCGAGCTGTTCGTTGCCCTCGGCCTCGAGAAGCTGCTTCACCTTGCTCGACGCCGACTCCGTGATGGTGATCATTCCGGTGTTCCTCCTCAGATCCTTCGAATACCAGCTTACCGGACGGACAGTTCAACCTGGCAGGGATCGCGGTCGGCAAGCGTTCCGAACCGTTCAACGCCTGCACCGCCGAGTTGTTCCACGAACCCCTCGACCAGACCCCGGTGCAAGTGGCACACGACCTCGGGGTGCGCCTCGGCCAGATCGCGGAACGGGCAGTGGGTGAAAGCGATGGTGACGGCGGTGCCGTCGTCGCCGACGGCGGGGTCGAAGCCCAGCTCGGCCAGGGCGGCGCTGAGGGCGCGCACGCAGCTCCGGCCGCGCTGGTAGCCAGCGGCGAGGGCCCGGCCCTGCTCGGCCCCTGCGGCGGCCGCCCCGTCGGGGCCCACGCCCGCGGCGGCGGCCGCCTCGGCCAGCATGCGGGCGAGCAGGGGGAAGACGGGCGGCTCGAGGCCGAACCGGGGGGCGTCGGCGGCGAGCGTGTAGCGGTGCT